>PHEC01000105.1 GCA_002841115.1 Alphaproteobacteria bacterium HGW-Alphaproteobacteria-6
CCAGCCATACCCCGCATCTCATTGCCTATACCATGGTCGGGGTCGCCGACCATCTGCGCCGGGTGACCGAATCCGAGATCATCAAGTATTCGGCGGCCGGCTTTCGCGACTTCACCCGCATCGCCGCCTCGGACCCGACGATGTGGCGCGACGTGTTCCTGACCAACAAGGAGGCGACGCTCGACATCCTCGGCCGCTTCACCGAGGAGCTGTTCGTGCTGCAACGGGCGATCCGCATGGGCGACGGCGATCTGCTCCACGACTATTTCACCCGCACCCGGGCGATCCGCCGCGGCATCATCGAGGCCGGGCAGGACACCGACGCGCCCGATTTCGGCCGGGCCAAGCCGGGCGAATAACCGCCCGGTCACGGTTTCGTGACCGGCGCGCACCGGTGTCGGCTGCTAGGCTTTCGCTTGGTTCACCGAAGGAGATTGCCATGCGCCCGACACTGATTTCCGCCGCCATCCTTGCCGCGACCCTCGTGCTGCCTGCAGCGCCGTCCCTGGCGCAGGACAAGGCGATGAGTTTCTTCATCACCAGCCAGAACCCCGGCAAGGGCGCCGATTTCGGCGGGATCGCCGGCGCCGATGCCCATTGCGCGGCGCTGGCCGAGGCGGCCGGCGCGGGGGGCAAGACCTGGCGCGCCTATCTCTCGACCTCGACCGAGAATGCCCGCGACCGGATCGGCACCGGGCCCTGGCACAATGCGAAGGGCGAGGAAATTGCCGCATCGGTCGCCGATCTGCACGGCGATGCCGCCGGACTGACCAAGACTGCCGCCCTTGACGAGACCGGCGCGGTGATCAACGGGCGCGGCGACAAGCCCAACCGCCACGACATCCTGACCGGCTCGCTCGCCGATGGCAGTGCTGCGCCGCAGACCTGCAACGACTGGACCTCGGGCGGCGAGGGTTCGGCGATGGTCGGCCATCACGACCGCATGGGGCTGGACGATTCGGCGCCGGCGAAGTCGTGGAACTCCTCGCATCCGTCGCGCGGCTGCGGGCTTGAGGCGCTGCGCGGCACCGGCGGCGACGGGTTGCTCTACTGCTTTGCCGCTGACTGAGCGGATCAGCGCAGGCCCCGTCACTGGAGGCCCGGTCACTGCAGGCCCCGTCACTACAGGCGCGGGATCGGCGCCAGCGGGAAGGGCCCGAGGCTGATCCAGCCGCCGCCGAGGTCGAGCGGCAGCGTCAGCGTCCCGGTATCGCCGGCCCCGCGCGCCAGCGCCTCGGCCATGTTGCGAACCGTCGGCGCGACATCGGCGCCGATCGCGCCGGCCTCGGTCAGTGCCGCCAGAAGCGGGCGCCATTCGCGGGCGGTGACGGTGATCTGCCCCTCGGGCAGGCCGCTGGCGCCGATGACCAGCGCGCCGCGCAGCGTCACCGCGATCTTGCCCCAGCGCAGGTCGGCGGCGATGTCGCGGATCGCGGTGAGCCGCAGGCCGGTCGCCGCGGCGTTCCGGTCGATCGGCCGGTCGAAGCTGAGGATCGCCGAGAGGGTCGCGGCCTCGACCAGCGCCGGCAGGCGGCCGCCGGGATCGATCAGCGCCCGCAAACCCGCCCCCGGCGCCAGATCGTCAAGCGCGATGCCGATCTGATGATCGCGGCCGTCCTCGGCGAAGGCCGGCGCCCCGGCCAGCGCCACAGAGGCACGCCCTGCCGGTTCGGCGCCGGCGCGCCGCAGCGCCAGCCGCAGCTCGCGCAGCCGCAGGTCCCAGCCCGCCTCGGCGCTGAGGGACAGCCCGCTCGCCACCAGCTGCGCATGATCAAGCGGCAGGTCAAGGCTTGCCCCGGCCACCGCGCTGGCGCGGATGTCGTCGCCGAGCAGGGTCAGGGGCTGGCCGCCGATGGTCAGGCTCTGCCGGTCGGGCCAGACCGCGATCAGGTGATGCGGCCGGTAGCTGAGCGCGAGGATCTGCACGAAGGGCGCAGACCAGCCGAGGCTGCCATCGGCGCTGACCAGCGACGGCGCCGCGACGGTCAGATCGAAGCGCGAGGGAAATCCGGCAAGCGTCACCCCGGCGGCATCGCCGCGCCGCTGATCGCGCAGATCGGCCAGCGCCGCCCGCGCACCGGCCAGAACCGCGCGCGACCCGGCATACCAGTAGCCGCCCCAGGCCACCGCCGCCGCCATCACCAGCGCCAGAAGCGCGCGCATCGCCGGGCCTTTCCTCATGCCTCGCAATGCTGTTTACAGGCGCCACGGCCAGGGGACCAGCGGTGACGGGTGCGATGACGGACAAAACTTTGTGGGTCTTCGGCTATGGCTCGCTTCTGTGGGAGCCGGGATTTGCCTTCGACGAGCGGGTGCAGGCGCGCCTTGATGGCTGGCACCGGTCGTTCTGCATGCGCTCGATCCACCACCGCGGCAGCGAGGCCGAGCCGGGGCTGGTTCTGGCGCTTGACGCCGATGCCGGGGCGGCCTGCGACGGGGTGGCCTTTGCCGTCGCCCCGGGTCATGCCGCGGCGACGCTGGCCTATCTGCGCGAGCGCGAGCTGATCTCCTCGGCCTATCTGGAACGCTGGCTGCCGCTGGCGCTGACCGATGGCCGGCGGATCGAGGCGCTGGCCTATGTGATCGATCCCGATCATGTCCAGTATTGCGGCGGCCTGCCGCTTGAGGAACAGGCCGCGATCATCGCCCGCGCCGAGGGCGGGCGCGGCGCCAACCGCGATTATCTGTGGAACACCGTGGCGCATCTGGCGGAACTGGGCATCCGCGACGGTGATCTCGACTGGCTCGGCGCGCGGGTCCGCGCGATTCTCGCCGGGGCCTGACGCGGGCCCGGCCCGGATCGACGGGGCGATACGGCTTGGCACCGGCGCGCGCCCCGCCTAATGTGCGCGCAGAACGAAAGACAGGGGTCGCGATCCAGATGGACAAACCCGTGCGCGAGGCCGAGCCGTTCTTTTCCCAGCCGGTGCGCCAGGTCTTGATGATGCTGATCGTCTCGGGCCTGGTCGGCACCGGGGCCTGGTTCGCCTATGCCCGGATCTTCCCGATCTTCAATGCCAACCCCTGGCTGAACGGGCTGATCCTCGGGGTGTTTCTGTTCGGGGTGCTGACCTGTTTCTGGCAGGTCGCGCAGCTGATGAGTTCGGTCAGCTGGATCGAGGGCTTTGCCGCCGGCCGGCCGGGCCACGAGATGACCATCGCGCCGCGGCTTCTGGCGCCGCTTGCCGCCCTTTTGCGCTCGCGCGATGCGCGCAGCCGGCAGATCTCGAATTCCTCGGCGCGCTCGATCCTCGAATCCGTCGCGACCCGGATCGACGAGGCGCGCGACATCACCCGCTATATCGCCAGCCTGCTGATCTTTCTCGGCCTGCTCGGCACTTTCTACGGCCTTGCCACCACGGTGCCGGCGGTGGTCGACACGATCCGCGCGCTGGCGCCGACCGAGGGCGAGACCGGGGTGCAGGTCTTCGAGAAGCTGATGCACGGGCTCGAGGCGCAGCTTGGCGGCATGGGCACGGCGTTTTCATCCTCGCTGCTCGGGCTGGCCGGGTCGCTGGTCGTCGGCCTTCTGGAGCTGTTCGCCGGGCATGGCCAGAACCGGTTCTACCGCGAGCTCGAGGAATGGCTGACCTCTTTCACCCGGCTCGGCTTTGCCGGCGGCGAGGGCGAGGGCGGCGGCGCGCTGGATCAGGTGGCGGTGGCCGGGGTGCTTGACCACATGGCCGGGCAGGTCGAGGCGCTGCAGGCGATCCTGGCGCAGTCGGACGCCGGGCGCGCGGCGGTCAATGAGCGGCTGGCCGGGCTGGCCGGCGCGGTCGAGGGGCTGACCCGGCGGCTTGAGGCCGAGACCGGATCGACGGCGATCCTGTCGCGCATCGCCGACGGGCAGGACCGGTTGCTGGGCCGGATCGGCCATCAGGCCGAGGGCCAGGACCGGCTGGTGGCGCTGATCGCGCGCGGCGCCGAGACCCAGGACCGGATGCTGGAGATCGTCGAGCGCAACGCCGCCGATGTCAGCATCGACGGCGGCGATGCCGAAAGCCGGATGCGGCTGCGCTCGATCGATGTGCAGCTGTTGCGGCTTCTTGAAGAGGTCGCGGCCGGGCGCCAGGAAAGCCTGGTGGAACTGCGTGGCGATCTGGCGGCGCTGACCCGGGCGGTGCGGACCCTGGCGCGCGCCGAACCCGGCGGCCCGTTCGGCGGAAAGCGGGGCTAGGCGATGGCGCTGGCGGGCGGACGCGGCGGCGGACAGCGGTTCTCGGCGACGATCTGGCCGGGCTTCGTCGATGCGATGACCGCGCTTCTGATGGTGCTGATGTTCGTGCTGACGATCTTCATGATCGTGCAGTTCAGCCTGCGCGAGACGATCAACAGCCAGGATGACGAGTTGGAGGCGCTGTCGGCCCAGGTCGCGGGGCTGGCCGACGCGCTGGGGCTGGAGCGGGACCGTTCGGCGAGCCTTCAGGCCGAAGTTGGCGGGCTTAACGCCGATCTCGCCGCGTCGCTTGCCGCCGGCGACCGCCAGTCGGCGCTGATCGCGACCCTGACCAGCCAGGTCCAGGGCCAGACCGAGCGGCTGTCGCAGGCCGAGGCGCGGATCACTGATTTCGAGGCCCAGGTCGCCTCGCTTCTGGCCGAGCGTGACGCGGCGCGAAGCGAGGTGGCGTCGCTTGGTGCCGAGCGCGACCGGCTGGCAACCGCCGAGGAGGCGCTGAACCTTGCGGTGGCCCGGGCGCGGGCCGAGATCGATGCCCAGGCCGAGGCGGCACGGCTGGCCGCCGCCCGGCGTGAGGCGCTCGAGGCGCTGGTCGCCGATCTGCGCGCCGAAGGGGCGGAAACCGCCGAAAAGCTGTCCGCGGCCGAGGCGGCGCAACTGACCGAGGCGGCGGCGGCGGCGGCGCTGCGCGCAAGGCTGGTCGGTGCCGAGGACGAATTGACCGCGATGACGCTGGCGCTCGAGGCCGAGCGCGCCCGCGCCGAAGAGACGCTGACCCTCTTGGCCGCGGCCGAAGGGGCGCGCGACGATCTGAACGCGCGCCTTGCGGCAGCACTTCTGGCCGAAGAGACCCGGGCCGCCGATCTGGCCGCGGCGATGGCGGCGCGCGAGGCGGCCGAGACTGGCCGGGCCGAGGAGCGCGCCGCGCTTGAATCGCGGCTGGCGATGGCCGAGGCCGCCCGCGATGCCTCTGTCGCCGAACGCGCGCTGGCCGAGACCGACCGGGCCGAGACCGAGCGGCGGCTGGCCGAGGCGCTGGCCGCCAGGCTTGCCGCCGAAACTGCGCTGGCAGAGGGCGCGCAGGACCGCGAAAGTGTCCAGGACCAGCTTGCCGCCGCCCTTGCCGCCCGTCTGGCCGCCGAGGCCGAGGCCGGGATGCGGCTGAGCGAGGTCGAGCGCCAGCAGGCACTTCTGGCCGCCGCCGACCGCGCACTTGCGGACGAAAAGGCGGCATCGGCCGAGGGCGCGCGCCGGCTGGCGCTGCTCAACCAGCAGATCACCGCGCTGCGCGCGCAGCTTGGCGGATTGCAGGAACTGCTCGACGCCTCGGCCGCCCGCGATGCCGACAGCAAGGTGCAGATCGAGGCGCTGGGCAGTCAGCTCAACTCGGCTCTGGCCCAGGTCGCGGCCGAACAGCGCCGGCGCGCCGATCTGGAAGAAGCCGAGCGGCGGCGGCTGGAAATCGAGGCGGCGGCCCTGAAGGAAGAGACGGTGGAACTGTCGCGCTACCGTTCGGAGTTCTTCGGCAAGCTCTCCGAGGTGCTGGCCGGGCGCGAGGGCGTGCGGGTGGTCGGCGACCGCTTCGTCTTTTCCTCCGAGGTGCTGTTTCAGCCGGCCTCGGCCGATCTCGCCCCCGAGGGGCGCAGCCAGATCGCCGGCGTGGTGGCGACGCTGCAGGAGATCGCCGCGGCGATCCCGCCGGGGATCGACTGGATCATCCGGGTCGATGGCCATACCGACGATGTGCCGCTGGCCGGCACCGGGCGCTACCGCGACAACTGGGAACTGAGCCAGGGCCGGGCGCTGTCGGTGGTGCGCTTCATGCAGGACGATCTGGGCTTTCCGCCCGAACGGCTGGCGGCGACCGGTTTTGGCGAATACCGCCCGGTGGCGGCCGGCGACAGCGCCGCGGCGCGGGCGCAGAACCGGCGGATCGAACTGAAGCTGACCGAACGCTGACCGAACGCTGACCGAGCGCGCGGCCGGGGCGCGCGGTCATTGACATTTCCGTCTCGCCCCCGCCATGGTCGCCGCCCAGGACCGGAACCGGTGCAGTCAAGAGGAAGTCATGGCCGTCGTCGTCGTCGAATCCCCCGCCAAGGCCAAGACAATCAACAAGTATCTTGGCCCGGACTATGTCGTTCTGGCGTCTTACGGCCATGTCCGCGACCTGCCGCCCAAGGATGGCTCGGTCGATACCGACGACGGATTCGCCATGACCTGGGAGGTGGCGGCCGACAGCCGCAAGCATGTCCGCGCCATCACCGAGGCGCTGAAGACCGACGACACGCTGATCCTCGCCACCGACCCCGACCGCGAGGGCGAGGCGATCTCGTGGCACCTGCAAGAGGCGCTGGCCTCGAGCCTGAAGAAGGGCAAGACGGTCCGCCGCGTCACCTTCAACGCGATCACCAAGGCGGCGGTGACCGAGGCGATGGCGCATCCGCGCGACATCGACATGGAACTGGTCGAGGCTTATCTGGCGCGGCGCGCGCTGGATTATCTGGTCGGCTTCAACCTGTCGCCGGTGCTCTGGCGCAAGCTGCCCGGTGCGAAATCGGCCGGCAGGGTGCAATCGGTCTGCCTGCGCCTGATCGTCGAGCGCGAGATGGAGATCGAGGCCTTCCGCGCCCGCGAATACTGGAGCGTGAGCGCCACGCTTGTCACCCCGCGCGGGCAGGAGTTCCAGGCCCGCCTGACCGTGCTCGGCGGGCAAAAGCTTGACAAGTTCGACATCCCGAACGCGGTGGCGGCGGAACTGGCGGTGCAGGCCGTCACCTCGCGCCCGCTCACCGTCGCCTCGGTCGAGGCCAAGCCGGCCCAGCGCAACCCCTGGGCGCCGTTCATGACCTCGACCCTGCAACAGGAGGCCAGCCGCAAGTTCGGCATCGGCGCCAAGGCCTGCATGTCGGCCGCGCAAAGGCTTTATGAGGCCGGCCACATCACCTACATGCGCACCGACGGCATCGACATGGCACCCGAGGCGGTGATGGCCGCGCGCGACGAGATCCGCAAACGCTTTGGCGCGGCCTATGTCCCCGACAGCCCGCGCATGTACAAGAACAAGGCCAAGAACGCGCAAGAGGCGCATGAATGCATCCGCCCGACCGACATGGGCCTTGCCCCCGACGCGCTCCGGGCCGAGGGCGACCAGAAGAAGCTTTACGAGCTGATCTGGAAGCGCACCATCGCCAGCCAGATGGCGGCGGCGCGGCTGGAGCGCACCACCGTCGACATCGCCAGCCGCGATGGCGAGGTCGGGCTGCGCGCCACCGGCCAGGTGGTGCTGTTCGACGGCTTTCTCAAGGTCTATGACGAGGGCCGCGACGAGGCCCGCGACGGCGAGGACGAGGACGGCGCGCGGCTGCCGCAGATCATGACCGGCGAGCCGGCCGAAAAGCGCGCCATCACCCCCGATCAGCATTTCACCCAGCCGCCGCCGCGCTATACCGAGGCGACGCTGGTCAAGCGGATGGAGGAACTGGGCATCGGCCGGCCCTCGACCTATGCATCGGTGATCACCACGATCCAGGACCGCGACTATGTCCGGAAGGACAAGAACCGCCTGATCCCCGAGGACAAGGGCCGACTGGTCACCGCCTTTCTCACCAACTTCTTCCGCCGCTACGTCGAATACGACTTTACCGCCGACCTTGAGACCGAGCTTGACGATGTCTCGGCCGGCACCCGGCAATACAAGGATGTCCTGGCGCGGTTCTGGCGTGATTTTTCGGCCGCCATCGCCGAGACCGCCGATCTGAGGATCGGCGAGGTGCTGGAAAAGATCGACGAATTCCTCGCCCCGCATCTTTACCCGCCGCGCGCCGACGGGTCCGATCCGCGGATCTGCCCGACCTGCGGCAAGGGCCGGCTGAACCTCAAGACCGCGCGCTCGGGCGGCGCCTTCATCGGCTGTTCGACCTATCCCGACTGCCGCTTCACCCGGGCGCTGTCGGCCTACGGCGAGGGCGGCGATAGCGCCGGCGGCGACCGGCTGCTGGGCGAGGATGCGCAGGGCCTGCCGGTCACGCTGAAGACCGGCCGCTTCGGTCCCTATGTCCAGCGCGGCGATCCGACCGAGGCGGCGCCGAAACCGCCGCGCGCCAGCCTGCCCAAGGGCTGGTCGCCCGAGGCGCTGACGCTGGAACGTGCGCTGATGCTGCTCGACCTGCCGCGCCCGGTCGGGCCGCACCCCGAGGACGGCGCCCTGGTCGAGGCCGGGATCGGCCGCTACGGGCCCTACGTCAAGCATGGCAGCACCTATGCCAACCTGCCCGAGGCCGAAGAGGTCTTTACCATCGGCATGAACCGCGCGGTCGAGGTTCTGGCGCAGAAGGCGACGCGCGGTCGCGGCGCCGGGGCGGCGGCGGCCCCCCTGAAGGAGCTGGGCGATCATCCCGACGGCGGCGCCATGCAGCTGATGGCCGGGCGCTACGGGCCTTATGTGAAATGGGGCAAGGTCTTTGCCACCCTGCCCAAGGGTGTCGAGCCCGAGGCGGTGACGGTCGAGATGGCGGTGGAACTGGCCAGCGCCAAGGCGGCCAGGGGCGGCAAGGGCAAGGCGAAGGCCGCCAGGCCCAAGGCCGCCGCCAAGCCGAAAGCGGCCAAGCCCAAGGCCGCCAAGCCCAAAGCCGCCAAACCCAAGGCCGCCAAGCCGAAAGCGGCGCCCGCAGCCAGAAAGGCCGCCGGCACCTGATCACCGCTCGCGCCAAGCCGGCGCTGCATCGCAGCGATTGACAGGCGGCACCGGCCTTGTCACAACCGCCCTGACAGGCGTTCGGGGAGGCATCGCATGACGAAGATCCATGGCAGCGCGGGTGAGGCTCTTGACGGGCTTCTCTTCGACGGGATGCTGATCGCGGCGGGCGGTTTCGGCCTCTGCGGGATCCCCGAGCTTCTGATCGGGGCGATCCGCGCGGCCGGCACGAAAAACCTGACGGTGGCCTCGAACAACGCCGGCGTCGACGGCTTCGGGCTGGGCGTGCTCTTGGAGACCCGGCAGGTCAGGAAGATGATCTCGTCCTATGTCGGCGAGAATGCCGAATTCATGCGCCAGTATCTGTCGGGCGAGCTGGAGCTGGAGTTTACCCCGCAAGGCACGCTGGCCGAACGGATGCGCGCCGGCGGCGCGGGCATTCCGGGGTTCTACACCAAAACCGGTGTCGGCACGGTGATCGCCGAGGGCAAGGAGGAAAAGGTCTTCGACGGCGCGACCTATATCCTTGAACGCGGCATCGTCGCCGACCTGTCGATCGTCAAGGCCTGGAAGGCCGACGAGACCGGCAACCTGGTCTTCCGCAAGACCGCACGCAACTTCAACCCGCCGGCGGCAAGCTGCGGGCGCGTTTGCGTCGCCGAGGTCGAGGAAATCGTGCCGGCCGGCAGCCTTGATCCCGACGCCATTCACCTGGCGGGGATCTATGTCCACCGGATCGTGCAGGGCACCCACGAAAAACGCATCGAACAGCGCACGACGCGCAAGCGGGAGGCTTGATCATGGCCACGGACACCAAGGGCTGGGACCGCAACCAGATGGCCGCCCGCGCCGCGCAGGAACTGAAGGACGGCATGTATGTCAACCTCGGCATCGGGATTCCGACGCTGGTGTCGAACTACATCCCCGAAGGCATCCATGTGACGCTGCAATCGGAAAACGGCATGCTCGGCATGGGGCCCTTTCCTTATGAGGGCGAAGAGGATGCCGACCTGATCAACGCCGGCAAGCAGACCATCACCGAACTGCCGCATTCGGCCTATTTCGATAGCGCGCAAAGCTTCGCGATGATCCGCGGCGGCAAGATCGCCATGGCGATCCTCGGGGCGATGGAGGTCTCCGAACAGGGCGATCTGGCGAACTGGATGATCCCCGGCAAGCTGGTCAAGGGCATGGGCGGCGCGATGGATCTGGTCGCCGGGGTCGGCCGGGTGGTGGTGGTGATGGATCACACCTCCAAGCACGGCGACTCGAAGGTGCTGCGCCACTGCACGCTGCCCCTGACCGGCAAGGCGGTGGTCGACCGGATCATCACCAACCTCGGGGTGCTCGATGTCGGCCACAAGGGGCTGCATATCGTCGAATGTGCGCCGGGTGTCACCGAGGCAGAATTGCGCGCCGCGACCGAGGCGACCATTGTCGACTGAGCCCGCGATCCGGCGCGAGACCGGCCCGATCAGGGGCCGCTATGTGCTGAGCCATCAGGGCGCCGAAGCCGAACTGACCTGGTCGGTGCTCGGCCCGGACCGGATCATCGCCGACCATACCGGCGTGCCCGAGGCCCTGCGCGGCACCGGCACCGGCCGCCGTCTGGTCGAGCGGCTGGTGGCCGATGCCCGCGCCGAGGGCTTCACCGTCGTCGCCCTGTGTCCCTATGTGCGCGCCGAGGCCCGGCGCCATCCCGAATGGGCCGATGTTTTCGTCTGAGCCGGCGCCGGACTGTTGGCTTTTGCGAAACAAATCCATATTCCTGCCCCAATCCGTTGCTAGCGACCGGGGCAATGATGAGCGCCAATATTCCCCTGTCCGGACCTGAGAAGCCGCCCGCCCCAGCGGACCGCCGGTTGCGCGACCGGCTGGTGATCGCGCTCTTGCTCGGGCTGTTCGTGCTTGGCCTGGCCGGGTTGGCGGCGGCGACTGGCTGGCAGGAGATGCGCGACCAGATCGCCCGGCTGAGCCTGTGGCAGGTCGCGGTGCTGCTGGCGCTGGCGCTGGTCAACTATGTCCTTCGCGGTCTGCGCTGGCATCTTTTCGCGCGCGGGCTTGGCCTGCCGACCGGGATCGGTCAGGACTTGCGCCATTTCCTGGGCGGCTTCGCGATGATCGTCACCCCGGGCCGGGTCGGCGAGCTGGTGCGGATGCGCTGGCTGAGGCGCGAGACCGGCTGGGCTTACGCGCGCAGCGCGCCGCTGGCACTGATGGACCGGGCCTCGGATCTGGCGGCGATGGCGCTGATCCTCGGCGCTGTCCTGGTGCTGGCGCCCGGACGGATGGCCGGTGCCGCGCCGGTCGCGGTGCTGGCGTTGGCGGCGGCGCTGGTCGCCACGCGGCCGCGGCTGCTGGCCCTGCTGGTGACGCTGGGCCATCGCCTGACCGGCCGCCTGCCGCGGCTGTTCGGCCGGCTGCGCGCTGCGGCGCGCTCGCTCGGCCGGGTCGCGGGGGCGCGGGTGATGGTGCCGGCACTCGGCCTCGGCCTGGTCGGCTGGCTGGCCGAGGGCTGGGGCTTTCATCTGCTCCTGGGCTGGATGGGCGCCGAGATCGGCGCCTGGAAGGCGGTCGGCATCTTCGTCTTCGCGACGCTGGCGGGGGGCC
>PHEC01000106.1 GCA_002841115.1 Alphaproteobacteria bacterium HGW-Alphaproteobacteria-6
CGCGCCGCCCGCGCCGCCGCGGCATTCTGCCCGGCCGGCCAGGCGGCAAGGAAGGCGTCATAGGCGGCGGTGGTGTCGACCCGCCGGGCCGCGGCCCAGTCGCGCGCCTCGGCCGCCGCGATCGCATCGACGGGCGGCTGCGGCGCCTCGCCGGCCGGAATGAAGGCGAGGCCGGGCAGCAGAAGCCCCGCCGCTTCAAGCCGCGGCCGCGCCGCCAGGGCAGCATGCAGCGTGGCGCCCGGCCGCAGCAGGTCGCGGTCGAGAAACTGCGCCACCTCGGCCTTCGGGCCGCGAATGACGGTGATGCCCTGCGGGATATCGGCCAGCGCGCCGACGCCCGGGGCCAGCCCGGTGCCGGCCGCGGCGACCTCTTCCTCGGCCAGCACCACGACCGCGCCGGCCGGTGCCAGGGCGGCGATCAGATAGACGCTGGCCAGGTCGATGGCGCCGCCGCCGATGGTGGCGATGCTCTGGGTTCCGGGCTGCACGCCTTGGCCCAGATACCAGGCCCCGGCGTCGGAATGGACGAACTGCCCGGCCAGCACCACGACGATCCGCTCGGCCGGCGCGCCATCGGCCAGAAGCCGTGCAAGCGCCGCCCGCATCGCCGCCGCGGACAGCCCGGCACCGCCGAAGACCGCGAAGCCGCGCGATTCAAGCGCCGGACCCAGCGCCGCCGGCGATGCGGCCGGGTTCTCGATCACGACGGCGCGCCGTTCGGCAAACACCGGGGTCGCAAGGACCAAGGCCAGGACAAGGGCAACAAGACGCATCACACACTCCTTTCGGGCGCGTCATCCGTCAGTCGTAACTGCGCTGGTCCTCGATCACCTTGCCATCGTTCGGCAAGGCCCCCCGTGGCACCAGCAGGATGCGGCCGCGTAGCTTCAACGTGTCCATCACGGACACCTCATATTGTGCAGCATCTTCGGCCTCTGTCTCCACCATAACCGTCATCGCATCCATTTCGCCGTCGCGGCTGGCGATGACCCGCGCACGTGCCACCTCGGGGTGGCGGGCGACGAAGGCGGCGACCTGTTCGGGGCGCACGAACATGCCCTTGATCTTGGCGGTCTGGTCGGCCCGGCCCAGCCAGCCGCGGATCCGCAGGTTGGTCCGCCCGCAGGGCGAGGTGCCCGGCATCACCGCCGAGAGATCGCCGGTGGCGAAGCGGATCAGCGGATAGTCGGGGTTGAGCGTGGTCACCACCACCTCGCCGACCTCGCCCGCGGGCACCGGGTCGCCGGTGCCGGGGCGGACGATCTCGACGATCACCCCTTCGTCGACGATCATCCCCTCCATCGCCGGGCTCTCGTAGGCGATGTTGCCGAGATCGGCGGTGGCGTAGCATTGCAGGCAGGTGATGCCACGCTCGGCGTATTCGCGCCGCAGGCTGGCGAAAAGCGCCCCGCCGCCGACCGCGGCGCGGGTCAGCTTCAGCGCCACGCCGATCTCGTCGGCCCGGTCAAGGATCACCTTCAGGTAATCCGGCGTGCCGGCATAGGCGGTGGTGCCGATATCGGCGGCGGCGCGGACCTGAAGGTCGGTCTGGCCGGTGCCGGCCGGCAGCACCGCCGCGCCGACCGCGCGCGCGCCCGATTCAAAGATCATCCCGGCCGGGGTCAGGTGATAGCCAAAGCAGTTCTGCACGATGTCGCCCGGCCCGATGCCGCAGGCATGCAGGAACCGTCCCATCCGCCACCAGTCATGACTGACGCCACCCGGCTCGTAGATCGGGCCGGGCGACTGGAAGACATGGCCGAGATTGGCGACCGGCACCCCGCCGAAGGGTGGGCTGGCCTTCTGGCGCGCGACAAGGTCGGCCTTGCGCAGGACCGGCAGCCGCGCCAGATCGTCGGGCGCCGCGACCGGCGTCATGCCGTTTCGGGCCAGCTGCGCGTTCAGCGCCGTCAGCTGCGCTGCCGCGCGTTCGTCGGCCGACCGGGTCTCGAGACTGTCGTAATGGGTCACGCTGCCATCCTTCATCACGCCAGCCACCGCTTGCGGCGCCGGTAGCTGCGCACGTCGCGAAAGCTCTTGCGGCCCTTGTCGGACATGCCGAGGTAGAATTCCTTGACATCGGGGTTCTGGCGCAGGTCGGCGGCGGTGCCGTCCATCACCACGCGCCCCGATTCCAGGATATAGCCGAACTCGGCATAGCGCAGCGCCACGTTGGTATTCTGCTCGGCCAGAAGGAAGGTCACCCCTTCCCGGCGGTTGATCGTGTGCACGATCTCGAAGATCTGCTCGACCAGCTGCGGCGCCAGCCCCATCGAGGGCTCGTCGAGCAGCACCATCTCGGGCCGGCTCATCAGCGCGCGGCCGATCGCCACCATCTGCTGCTCACCCCCCGAGGTATAGCCGGCCTGGCTGCGCCGCCGTTCCCTCAGCCGCGGGAAATAGCCATAGACCATCTCGAGGTCGCGGGCGATCGCGGCCTTGCCGTCCTTGCGGGTATAGGCGCCGGTCAGAAGGTTCTCCTCGACCGTCAGATGGCCGAAACAGTGGCGGCCCTCCATCACCTGGATGACGCCCTTCTGCACCAGATCGGCCGGGCTCATGTCCTGCACCCGCTCGCCGCGGTAGAGGATCGAGCCCTTGGTGACCGCGCCGCGCTCGGATTGCAGAAGGTTCGAGATCGCCTTGAGCGTGGTGGTCTTGCCGGCACCGTTGCCGCCGAGAAGCGCGGTGATGCCGCCCTTCGGCACCGACAGGCTGACGCCCTTCAGCACCAGGATCACATGGTTGTAGATCACCTCGATGTTGTTGACCTCGAGAAGTGTTTCGGTCCCTGCGGTCGCGGTCGTGGCGGCGTCGAGCATTCGGGTGCCCTCCGGGCAGACGTGATCCAAAGGCCCCCGGCCCTGGTCGGGCCGGGGAAGGTCATGCATGGCGCCTAGTTGCAGCGTTCTGCGATCTTGTTCTCGGCGGCGAAGGCGGCCGAGTCTTCCATGACCAGCGGCGTCAGGACCGCATCGTCCGGGGCGATGAAGCCGGTGATCAGGCTCCATTTCTTGGCGCTGGCATCCCATTGCTGGATCAGCCCGGCGCCCGGCCCGCCATGATCGGCGCAGGAGGCGGCGAAGGGCTGGCCGAAGTCCGGCAGGCCAAGTTCGGCCATCCGCGCCTCGGTGATCTCGAGCGCCTCGAAGCCGTCGCGCACCTGGGCGGCATTGACCGCGGCGGTGCCGTGGATTTCCTGCGCCTTGCGGATCGCCTCGGAAATCACCATCGCCGCATACATGCCGCGCGAGTAAAGCACCGAGCCGACCTGATCGCCCGCGCCGCTGGCCTTGCCGGCATCATGGACGTATTTCTTGAGGTCGGCGTAGACCGGATAATCCGAGCCGGTGCCGTGCATGGCCAGCGACTTGTAGCCATTGGCGCCGTCGCCGGCCGGGATCACGTCATTTTCCGAACCCGACCACCAGACGCCGATGAAGTTTTCCATCGGGAAGCGGATGTTGGCGGCTTCCTGGACCGCGACGGCGTTCATCACGCCCCAGCCCCACATCAGCACATAGTCAGGCTTGTCGCGGCGGATCTGCAGCCACTGGCTTTTCTGTTCCTGGCCGGGGTGGTCGACCGGCACCTCGACGAATTCATAGCCGTGCTTCTTGGCCAGTTCGCTCAGGGTGCGGATCGGTTCCTTGCCGTAGGCCGAGTTGTGATAGACCAGCGCGATCTTCTTGCCTTCAAGGCTGCCGCCGTTCTGGTCAAGCAGATAGGTGATCGCCACCGAGGCGGCATCCCAGTAGTTGGCCGGATAGTTGAAGACCCACTCGAACACCTTGCCGTTGGCGGCCGAGGTCCGCCCGTAGCCCGGGGTATAGAGCGGAATGCCGTCGGCCACCGCCTTCGGGATCAGCTGATAGGTGATGCCGGTCGACAGGGGGTTGTAGACCAGCGCGCCGGTGCCCTTGGTCGCCTCATAGCATTCGACGCCCTTTTCGGTGTTGTAGGCGGTCTCGCATTCCGGCACCGCGACCTTTTCGCCGCCGATGCCGCCGTCGCGCTCGTTCAGGAGCGTGAAATAGTCGTTGAAGCCGTCGGCATAGGGAATGCCGCCCGGCGCATAGGGCCCGGTGCGGTAGCTGAGGTTCGGCACCACCAGTTCGGCCAGCGCCGGCGTGGCGGTGGCCAGCGCCAGTGCGAGGGCTGTCAGGGTCTTCTTCATCAGGGTCTCCTCCCAGGGGGGTTAGTGTTGCGGATGCCGGCTATGGCCGGTCTTGTGATTGGGCGGTCCCTCGTTTCAGTGCGGGAAGGGCCAGAGCCGGAGTTTTTCCTTGGCCAGCCGCCAGAGCTGTGCCAGCCCGTGCGGCTCGGCGATCAGGAAGGCGACGATCAGCCCGCCGACGATCATCAGCTCGATATGTGCGGCAAGGTCGGTAGCCCAGCCGAGCTGGCCGACCAGGATGTTCTTCAGGAGCACCGGCAGCAGCACCAGGAAGGCCGCCCCGGCGAAGGCGCCGAAGATCGAGCCGAGCCCGCCGATGATGATCATGAACAGCACCAGGAAGGATTTCTGGATGCCGAAGGCCTCGCCGACCTCGACCGCGCCGAGATAGACCGAGAAGAAGAGGGCCCCGGCGACGCCGATGTAGAAGGACGAGACCGCGAAGGCGGAAAGCTTGGTGGTCAGGGGATTGACCCCGATGATCTCGGCGGCGATGTCCATGTCGCGGATCGCCATCCACTTGCGCCCGACGCTGCCACGGGTGAGGTTGCGCGCCAGCCAGGCCAGCGCGAAGACGATGACGAGGCAGAAGAGGTATTTCGACGCCGCCGTGGTGTTCGCCCCGGTCACCGCATGGCCGAGGATGGTGCGTTCGGGCGCCGAGATCTGGCCCGAGGCGGAGTAGTTGTAGAACCACGGCACCTTGTTGAAGAGCCAGACCAGGAAGAACTGTGCCGCGAGCGTGGCGACGGCAAGGTAGAAGCCCTTGATCCTGAGCGACGGCAGGCCGAAGAGCACGCCGACCCCGGCGGTGACGCCGCCCGCGAGAAGCACATGGATCAGGATCGAGACCTCGGGGAAGGCGGTCATCAGCTTGTAGCAGGCATAGGCACCGACCGCCATGAAGCCGCCGGTGCCGAGGCTGACCTGGCCGCAGTAGCCGGTGAGGATGTTGAGCCCGATCGCGGCGATCGCGTAGATCAGGAACGGCACGAAGACCGCATTGGCCCAGTAGTCGTTGATCAGGAAGGGGATGACGCCGAAGGCGATCGCCAGAACGCCGTAGTAGCGCCAGCGATCGAAGCGGATCGGGAAGGTCTGGCTGTCGTCGGAATAGCTGGTCTTGAAGTCGCCGGCCTCGCGGTAGAACACTATCTTAACCTTTCCTAATGACCAAAAGTGCAGCACCGAAAAACACCATAGCCAAAAGAGCTTGCGCCACGAGAGGCGCCCAGTTGACGACGACATAATAGGTGTCGTGATATGCCTGATCCACAAACCACCAATTCATAAGACTGATCACGCCCGCCGGCGCGACGAGAACGAAGACTCCGAGAGCGAAGAGCGCACTGGCGAGCAATTTTGTGTTCCGGCTTCGCACCATCAGCCGAACTCCTTCGCATCGCCCGGAAAATCGTCGCCCTGCGGACCCACCAGGCAGAACCGGTGCCCGGTCGGCGCCTCCATCACGATCCAGGTCCTGATCCGCGCCACTTCTTTCGCGCCCAGCGCCTTCAGCCGCTCGCATTCCGCGTCGCGGTCGTCGGTCTCGATGTCGAGATGGACGCGCGGCTCGTGATCGACCGCCTGCAACAGCACGCGCGGATAGCCGGTGTGGTCGTCGAAGACCGCGTATTTGCCGGCCTCGTCGATCTTGCCCTTCATGCCGAGCATGGCGGACCAGTAGGCGACCGCCCCGGTCAGATCGTCGGTCTTGCAGTCGATGCAGAGGACGCCGATGCGGGACCTGTGGCTCATGTCTTCCCCTCCGTGATCCCGCCCGGCCGCCGGGGGTTCCACCCCCGGACCCCCGGGGTATTTCGGCAACGAAGAAGCCGGGCCGTGATCATGCCTCGCCCTCCCCGGCGCGGTGATGTTCGCGCGGCATCTGGTTGGAGCGCCTGGCAAAGCCGGTCGCCTCGGCGTGGCGGACGAGCCAGAGCCAGGCGGCAAGGCCGAGTGCCCCGCCGAGTGCGGCGAGGAGCACGGCCGTGGTCACTTGCGTGTCGTTCCCGGCGGTCAGCGCGAGGTAGCCGAAGGCCCAGAACCCGGCCCAGGCGGTGACGTTCAGGATGGCGATCAGTTTCGGCATGGTCATACCCTCTCGATGATCCGCTCGCCAAAGAGGCCTTGTGGCCGGAAGACGAGGAAGAGAAGGGCGAGCACATAGGCGAACCAGTTTTCCGTGGCGCCGCCGATCATCGGGCCGACGAAGAACTCGAACAGCTTTTCGCCCATGCCGATGATGAGGCCGCCGACGATGGCGCCGGGGATCGAGGTGAAGCCGCCGAGCATGAGGACCGGCAGCGCCTTGAGCGCGATCAGCGAGAGCGAGAACTGCACCCCGGATTTGGTGCCCCACATGATGCCGGCGACGAGGGCGACGATGCCGGCGATCGACCAGACCATGACCCAGATGAAGCGCAGCGAGATGCCGACGGAAAGGGCCGCCTGATGGTCGTCGGCGACCGCGCGCAAGGCCCGGCCGTATTTGGTGAACTGCGAAAAGAGCGTCAGCGAGATGACCAGAAGGGCTGCCACCAGCGTCGCGACGATATCGAGGTTGTCGATGAAGAAGCCGTAGCCGAAGAGGCTGTCGGTGAGGGTTTCGACGGTCTCGGAAATGCCCTGCGGCAGGCCGACGTCAAGCTTCTTGATGTCGGCACCCCAGAGGATATCGCCGAAGCCCTCGAGGAAATAGGCCAGCCCGATCGTCGCCATGAAGAGGATGATCGGCGCCTGGTTGACCAGATGGCGCAGCACCAGCCGTTCGATCAGCACCGCAAGCGCCACCATCACCAGCGCCGTCAGCACGATGGCGACCGCCCCGGGCAGTTGCCAGCCGAAGCTCTGGAGATGCCCGCCGAAGACCGCGTTGATCAGGTGGGCGAAGGGCACCTGGCCGTTCTGGAAGCCGACCAGCGTCAGCGCCGCGAAGAGCGCGAGCACGCCCTGCGCGTAGTTGAAGATGCCGCTGGCCTTGAAGATCAGCACGAAGCCGAGTGCCACCAGCGCGTAGAGCACCCCGGCCATCAGCCCGTTCAGCGTGACCTCGGCGGCGAAGAGAAGCTGGTCAGTCATGCGCCACCCCCAGATAGGCGTCGATCACCTCTTGATTGTTCCTGACATCGTCAGGCGTTCCGTCGCCGATCTTGCGGCCGTAATCCATCACCACCACCCGGTCGGAAAGGTCCATCACCACGCCCATGTCATGCTCGATCAGCGCGATCGTGGTGCCGAACTCGTCGTTCACATCAAGGATGAAGCGCGACATGTCCTCTTTCTCCTCGACGTTCATGCCGGCCATCGGCTCGTCGAGCAGCAAGAGGCGCGGCTCGGCCGCAAGGGCGCGGGCCAGTTCGACGCGCTTTTTCAGCCCGTAGGGCAGCCGGCCGACCGGGGTCTTGCGGATCGGCTGGATCTCGAGGAAGTCGATGATCTTCTCGACACTCTCGCGGTTGGCATTCTCCTCGCGCTCGGCCCGGCCCCACCACAGCGCCTGCGCGGCAAGGCCGCTGCGCATCAGGGTCAGCCGCCCGGTCATGATGTTGTCAAGGACAGACATCCCGTCGAAGAGCGCGATGTTCTGGAAGGTCCGGGCGATGCCGAGGCGGGCGACCTGATAGGGTTTCATCGGGCCGCGCTTGCGGCCGCGAAACCAGACCTCGCCCTCCTGCGGGTGGTAGAACCCCGAGATGACGTTGAGCATCGAGGACTTGCCGGCGCCGTTCGGGCCGATGATTGCGCGGATCTCGCCCTCGCGGATGTCAAAGCTGATGTCCCTGATCGCCACCACCCCGCCGAAGCGCAGGGTGATGTTGCGCATCTCCATCATCACGGCGCCGATCTTGCGGCCGTCGGGGGTGGTGGTGGCTTCCGAAGCGTCTTTCATTCGCCATCCTCCAACTCGGGAGGCAGGATTACGGACAGTTGATCTTCGATATCCACAGCATAGGCCGCTGCAAGGACCGCGAGTTGAATACCAACCCTCGCACGAAATTCACCCAATGCGGGCAAGAACCGCCATGATGCCCAGTGACCCTCGGCAAAGCCAAATCTCACAACGTCTGAGTCAGCCGACGCCGTATCCAGGAAGGCCCGGCACGCGGCACGCATTTGCCTTGCCCCTGTCTCAAGAACAGACTGCGCCGGCGCGGCCGAGATGGCATCGTTCAAATGGTGACGTATATGAATTACGCTCTCTATGCAGTGCCATGGCACCTCAGCCTCGTCGGGCGCGTAGAGGACGCGGCAATCCTCCAAGAAGATAACGAGCCTCCGAAAGGCAGTCGCTTCATCTGGCGGCGGCTCCCAAGATACCCCACCAATTGGAGTGGAGAACCCAGTGATCCGCGACTTCAACGATCTGAGGGTCTTCTTCATTCCGCCGCCATCCTCTGACCGTCCAGCGGCACCACCTCGGCGTCGCGGATCACCAGCGTTGCGCGGATCGCACCCTTGCGGCCGTCCTCGTAGGTCACTTCGGTCTCGGTGTAGATGCTGTCGCGGCCCTCGTAGAGCGCCGCGATCAGGTCGGCGAATTTCTCGGCGATGATGTTGCGACGGACCTTGCGGGTGCGGGTCAGCTCGCCGTCGTCGGCGTCCAGCTCCTTGTGCAGGATCAGGAAGCGGTGGATCTGGCAGCCCGACAGCATCGGGTCGGCGGCGACCGCGCGGTTGACCGCGCGGACATGGCCGGCGATGGTCTCGATCACCTGCGGATGCTGGCTCAGCTCCTGGTAGCTGGCGTAGGAGATGTTGTTGCGCTCGGCCCAGTTGCCGACCGCGGCAAGGTCGATGTTGATGAAGGCGGTGCAGAACTCGCGCCCGGCGCCGAAGACCACCGCCTCGAGGATGTCGGGATAGAACTTCAGCCTGTTCTCGACGAATTTCGGCGCGAAAAGCCGGCCGTCCGCCATCTTGCCGACGTCCTTGGCGCGATCGATGATCCTCAGATGCCCGCTGCCTTCCTCAAAAAAGCCGGCATCACCGGTCGCCACCCAGCCCATCGCATCCTTGGTCGAGGCGGTGCTTTCGGGGTTCTTGTAATATTCGACGAAGACCCCGGGCGAGCGGTAGAGAACCTCGCCGCCTTCGGCGATCTTCACCTCGACACCCGGGCTTGGCACGCCGACGGTGTCCGAGCGCACCTCGCCATCGGGCTGCTGAGTGATGAAGACCGATGCCTCGGTCTGGCCGTAGAGCTGCTTGAGGTTGATCCCGAGCGAGCGGTAGAAATCGAAGATCTCGGGCCCGATCGCCTCGCCGGCGGTATAGCCGACGCGGATCCGCGAAAAGCCCAGGGTGTTCTTCAAGGGGCCGTAGACCAGAAGGCTGCCGAGGGTGTAGCGCAGCCGGTCGATCGCCACGACCGGCTTGCCGTCGAGGATCGCCGGGCCGATCCGGCGGGCCAGCGCCATGAAATGGTCAAACAGCCGTTTCTTGAAGCGCCCGGCATCCTCCATGCGGATCATCACATTGGTCAGCTGTTCCTCGAAGACCCGCGGCGGGGCGAAGAAATAGGTCGGCCCGATCTCGCGCAGGTCGGTCATCATGGTCCGGGCGTTCTCGGGGCAGTTCACCGTGAAGCCGGTCCACATCGCCTGGCCGACCGAGAAGATGAAATCGCCGACCCAGGCCATCGGCAGATAGGCCACCACCTCGTCGCCGTGGTCGAGCCGGTCGAATTCGGCCGAGTTCTTCGAGGTCTCGATGATGTTGCGGTTCGACAGGACCACGCCCTTGGGCCGCCCGGTGGTGCCCGAGGTATAGAGCATCACGCAGGTGCTGTCGTAGCCCAGCTCGGCGATCCGCGCCTCGAGCTCGGGGGTAAGGCGGTGATGGGCGGCGCGGCCCTCGGACATCACGTCGGCCAGCGCGTTCATCCGGCTATGGTCGTATTTGCGCATCCCGCGCTTGTCGAGGTAGAGGATCTGGTCGATGTGGTGCACGGTTTCCTGCACCTCGATCACCTTGTCGACCTGTTCCTGATCACCGCAGATCACGAAGCGCGCGCCGGAATGATCCAGCACATAGGCCATCTCTTCGGCGACCGCGTCCTGGTAAAGCGGCACCGGCACCGCACCGCACATCTGCGCGGCAACCATCGACCAGTAGAGCGCCGGCCGGTTGCGGCCGATGATCGCGACCCGGTCGCCGCGGTCCAGCCCCAGCGCCAGCAGGCCGAGCGCGATCGCGCGGGTCTCGGCCTCGGTCTCGGCCCAGGTCCGGCTTTGCCAGATGCCGAATTCCTTTTCGCGCCAGGCCGGCAGCGCCCCCCAGATTGCTGCATTGCGCGCCAGCAACGCCGGGATCGAGCAGGGTGTGGCGCTGTCCGGTCTGGTGTTGCTCAAGTCCCCTCCCCCATCGGCTGGCATATGCCCGTTTGCGGCCACCGCACGAGGCGCTGGCGCCAGACCGTCCCCGGCAGTCTTCGACATCAAAGCTTACCTGACTTTGTCGAGATCCTTACGAATTGTGACGGCCCGGGCGAGTTATAACTTCGTGACCGGCGCGTGAGCGGGTGACGGGGCGGGTGGAACGGCAAGGCGACGTGCTGCACCTTGTGGCCGAAGAGATTGTGGATATCTCCGACCTGCTCGACCGTCTGGCCGAGCCGGATTTCGTGCCCGCGCCGGATCAGCCGCCATGCGCGGCGCGGCTGTCCTCGGGGGCCTCGGCACGGTCGAACTTGCCATAGTCGCGGATCACGCTGACCACGCGCAGGCGGTAATCGTCGAACATCACCTTGCGCCCGGCCTTTTGTGCCGCGCGATGCGCCTCAAGCTGCCGCCAGCGCATGACCGCCGCCTCATCCTCCCAGAACGACAGCGACAGCAGTTTGCCGGGGTTGGTCAGGCTCTGGAATCGCTCGACACTGATGAAACCCTCTACGCTCTCGACAAGCGCGCGCATTTTCGCCGCCATTTCCAGATAGGGTTCTTTCTGGCCTTCGCCCGGTTCCACCTCGAATATGATCGCAATCATCGTGCTCTCCCATGTCTGTCGTTTGCGCGACGATGATCGCTCTTGCAGTCACAGGCAAGTCGCGCGACCGCGGCGCCCTACCATACCAGATTGCGCGCGCCTTAAGGCCAGCCTATCCTTACCGCATGGCGATTCCGGTCGAGACCTTCTTTCTGGCGCCCGAGGGCGAGGGCACGCTTCAGGCGCGCATAAGGCAGATGATCGCCGAGGGCATCCTGTCGGGTCGGTTCCGCAAGGGTGAAAAGCTGCCCTCGTCGCGCAAGCTGGCCGTGCATCTGGGCGTAAGCCGGATCACCGTGACGCTGGCGCTGACCGAG
>PHEC01000283.1 GCA_002841115.1 Alphaproteobacteria bacterium HGW-Alphaproteobacteria-6
TGGCCGAGACCCCGGACGGGGTGCGCTATCTGTGCCTGGCGCGCGACATCTCCAAGCCCGGCGGCTCGTTCAACGCCCCGGTCCGGCGCTATGCGATCGGGCTTGGCTGCGAGATCAGCCATGCAAGCGGCCTCGTCTATGCCGACGACCTCGATCTTGGCAATGCGCGGGCCTACCAGCCGATCGGCATTTCCTGCCGGATCTGCGAAAGGCGCGATTGCCACCAGCGTTCGGTGCCGCCACTGGAACGCCGGCTCAGCGTCGATGCCGACCGGCGCGGCCTTCTGCCCTATGCGATCGACTGAAGCCTTTACCGAATCCGGCCGGCGCCCTATTGCTTGGCCGTTCAAGGGAGGGATGCGCATTGGAACTGACCGGAAACCGACTGATCGCCGCCGACCGCGCCACCGTCTGGGCCCATCTCAACAGCGCCGACACTTTGCGCGCGGCGATCCCCGGCTGCACCGAGCTGACCGGCTCGCCCGAGGACGGTTTCGAGGCGGTGGTGGTGCAAAGGATCGGCCCGGTCAAGGCGACCTTCCGCGGCAAGGTCACTTTGTCCGATATCGTCGCCGGCGAAAGCTACACGATCAGCGGCGAAGGCTCGGGCGGGGTTGCCGGCTTTGCGCGGGGCGGGGCAGCGGTGCGGCTGGCCGAGGCCGAGGGCGGGACCGAGCTGATCTATGACGTTCAGGCCCATGTCGGCGGCAAGATCGCCCAGCTTGGCGCGCGGCTGATCGACGGCTTCGCCCGCAAGATGGCCGACCAGTTCTTCGAGCGGTTCCAGGCCGCGGTCGAGGCCCCGCCGGCGGCCTGACACCGGCGGCCTGACGCCGTCGCCGGTGGCAGGCAGGCGGGCGGCGGTCCCGGCACCGGGGCTCAGGCGCTGGCCAGAATCCGCGCGATCTCGTCCTTCAGCCGCGCGCGTTCCTTGCGCATCTCGGTCTCGCGCAGCCCGTCCACCGGCTCGACCCCGGTCTCGGCCCGGTGCACGGCGCGGTTGATCGCGTGATACTCGTCGGCAAGACGGGCGAAATGGCCGTCCGAAAGCTTGAGCGCGTGCAGCCGTTCGGTCGCATCGGGAAACTCTTCGGCCAGTTCATGGGGTGTGTTCGACATGGTGGTCCCTCCTTCGCCTCTTTGCGGATGCAACGCCGGTCGGCGTCGCTGACCGGGACCGGGTAGCACCGCCAGCGTCCGGGCAGAAGGCGGTCCGCGACCAAGGCGACGATGCGCCGCAGGGCATCGGGTGCGGGCGGCCTGTCGGCGGGCTCTGGCAGGCTGCCGAAGAGGTCACGCACCCACCCATTTCCAGCCACCAGATCGGAAATCCGTTCCGCGCCACGCTTTCCACAAGCACTGGCCCGGGCGACCAGTCCGGGCCGGGATCGGAAGGCGGGACAGGAACGGTTTCCCCGCCAGACACCGCCCGAAATCCTTCCTCAACAACCGGCTAGCCCTGCCGCCCCGCCGCCCAGCGGTTGAGCCAGGCCAGCCCGGCCAGCGACAGGCCGAGCGCCAGGAAGGAGGCCACCCGGGTCAGCCCGCTCAGCCCGGCCGCGTCGATCAGGAAGACCTTGGCGACGGTCAGCGCGATCACCGCCAT
>PHEC01000107.1 GCA_002841115.1 Alphaproteobacteria bacterium HGW-Alphaproteobacteria-6
ATCATGAACGTGCTGCACGAGGGGCTGGCCGATACCAAATACCGGCCCTGTCCGCTTCTGACCAAATATGTCGAGGCCGGATGGCTTGGCCGCAAGACCAGGCGCGGCTTTTACGACTATCGCGGCGAGGTGCCGGTGCCGACGCGCTGAGCCGCCGGCCTCAGTCGCGCAGCGACAGCGTGTGGTCGCGCAGCCAGGCCAGCAGGCCGCGCTGATCCGAGCCCCAGCGCGACAGTTCCTCGAACGGGATCGGATCGCCGATCACCGGCGACTGCGGCCGGTTCAGCGCCGAGCGGATCTCGTGCAGAAGCATCCCCTGGCGCAGCGTCGCCGACAGAAGGTTGGCGATCTGATAGGCCCGGGTGTTGTGGCCGCGAAAATGCACCGGCAGCACCGCCGCGCCCGAGCGCAGCACCATCTTGGCGGTGAAGGGGTTCCAGTCGGGCTCTACCACATCGCCGAAAAGCGTCGGTGACGAGGCGACCTTGCCGGCCGGAAACAGCACGATCACCCCCCCCGCCTCAAGATGGGCCATGCATTCGGCGCGCATCTCCAGGCCCAGCTCGCGCGAGTTTTCCTCATGCGGGAAGGGCACCGGGATCAGGAATTCGGCGATCTCGGGAATGCCGATCAGCAGCGAGCGGGTGAGGATCTTGTAATCGGTGCGGACCCGGCCGATCAGTTCGGCCAGCACCATGCCATCGACCAGCCCATGCGGGTGGTTCGAGACCACGACCAGGGGGCCGGTCGGCGGGATCCGCGCCACCTGTTCGGCCGGGGTCCGCACGTCGATGCCCATGGTCTTCATCGCCTTGGGCCAGAACGGCTGGCCGAAGGGCACGCCCGAGCGTTCGAACTGCCGGATCAGCAGCAGAAGCGTCAGCTTGCCGGTCAGCCATTCGATGGTGCGGATCGCCCCGGCCTTGAACGGATTGCGGAAGGTGCCGGCGTAGGACAGCCGCCGCATCTGGAACGGCCGCTGGGCGATCTCCGGGCGGTTCTTCGGCGGGCTCTCGGGCAAGGTCCTGCGATCCTCGGATGCCTGTTCCGGCACGGTCAGTAATCTTCGCCGAACCGGTTGGCAACCAGTGCCTCGAGCGCATCGGCGAGTTTCTCGGCGCCCTCTCCGGTGATCGAGACATCAATCGTGGTGCCGCGCGAGGCGCCAAGCATCAAAAGGCCCATGATCGAATCGCCCGAAACCCGCATTCCGTCGCGCGAAACCTCGACCACTGCCGGCTGACCCTCGACCAGTTCGACGAATTTTGCCGAGGCGCGGGCGTGCAGGCCCTTTTCGTTGATGATCCGCAGCCGGCGCGCGATCATCGCCCGCCCTGCCCGCCGCCGGCATAGCTGTTGATATAGCGCCGGCCGGCATCCAGCGCCGAGGCGACGGCATCGGGCACGCTGAGGCGACGCGATTTCGCCAGCTTGATCAGCATCGGCAGATTGGCGCCGTAAAGGATGCGCCGGTCGGCGGGCGCGCAGGCGCTGAGGCTGAGGTTCGAGGGCGAGCCGCCGAACATGTCGGTGACCACCACGACGCCCGAGCCGTCATCGACGGCATCCGCGGCGGCGCTGATCTCGGCCTGCTTGGCGGCACGGTCGTGGTCCTCTTCGATCGCGATGGCGCGGATGCCGGTCTGCTTGCCCACGACATGTTCGATCGCGGAAAGATACTCCCGCGCCAAGCCGCCATGTGCGACAATCACGATGCCGATCACGCCCAGTCACCCTGCTCGTTTCCGGACGCTCCCCCGACCGCCCGCCGCTCCAGTTCACGGTGCCTCTTAGACACCTGCCACCCGGCCGCCGCAAGCATTTTGGCCACGCTTTCCGCAACGGCAACCGACCGGTGTTGCCCGCCGGTGCAGCCGAATCCGATCGCCAGGTGGCTCTTGCCCTCCTCGACCTGCGCCGGCAGCATCAACAGCAGAAGATCGCGCACCCGGGCGATGAAGTCATCGTGACGCGGGTCGATGGCGACAAAGGCCGCGACCTCGGCCGCGCGCCCGTCAAGCGACCGCAAGCCCGCGTCCCAGTGCGGGTTGCGCAGGAAGCGGCAGTCGAACATCAGGTCGAGCCCGCGCGGAATGCCGCGCTTGTAGGAAAAGGAATGAACCGACACCGCCAGCCGGCCGACCGGACCAAGGCCGAACCAGCGGCCGATCTCGGCTTTCAGCTGATGCGGCGACAGGTCGGTGGTGTCGATCAGCACCTCGGCGCGGGCACGGATCGGCACCAGAAGGTCGATCTCGCTCGCCACGCCCTCGGCCGGCGGCTCGTCGG
This sequence comes from Alphaproteobacteria bacterium HGW-Alphaproteobacteria-6, assembly GCA_002841115.1. GTDB lineage: Bacteria > Pseudomonadota > Alphaproteobacteria > Rhodobacterales > Rhodobacteraceae > Albidovulum. The sequence continues at coordinate 2,290 of PHEC01000107.1, forward strand.
GGGCCAGCGGATGGCGGCGGCGGGTCTCGGCATAGCGGCGGACCAGAACATCGGGCTGACAGTCGAGGTACAGCACCTCGGGCACCACCGAGGGCTGCCGTGTCAGCCGGTCGATCAGGTCGATCAGCGCGGCGGCGGAAAAGTCGCGGTTGCGCACGTCGATGCCCAGCGCGATCGGACGGCTGATCGGCGGGCCGTCCAGCAGCCGCGGCACCAGGCTGAGCGGCAGGTTGTCGATCGGCTCATAGCCGAGATCCTCGAGCGCGTGGATCGCGGTCGAGCGCCCGGCCCCCGAAGGCCCGGTCACCAGCACGACGCGCTGCACGCCTGCCGCCCGTTCATCATCACCGATCATTGCCAGGTTCCGTCACGCGCTGCGGCCAGCTTTCAGATACTGCACAATTGAGGCAGAGAAATGGGTATTCGCGACCCTGTGCAAAAGGGCGACATCGACACCCGCGATCACGGTGTTGCGCCAGGGCGGCAGCCGGTCGGTTTCCTCGGTGTCGAGATCGACGGCAAGAACGATCCGCGCCGTCACCGCCGTCGCCGCAAGGATGCCGACGCCGCGCGCCTCGATCCGGCCGGCGATGGCGGCGGGGGCGCGGGCCAGAAGGCCGCCGTCCGCCGGCGTGATCTCGGTGTAGTCGTCGCTGACCAGATCGCAGCCCAGCGCCATCAGTTGCAGCGCCAGCCCCGACTTGCCGCTGCCCGAGGCGCCCATGATCAGCAGCCCGCGCCCGGCAAGCGCCACGCAGCCGGCGCGCAGCGTCACGGCGCGCGGCGCCGCCATGCTCACACCGGCAGGCCGACGACGAAACGCGCGCCCAGCGGTTCAGAGGTGATATCGGCATCGGTCGGGCGGATGTTCTCGGCCCAGATCACGCCGCCATGGGCCTCGACGATCTGCTTGGAGATTGCCAGGCCAAGGCCGGAATGCTCGCCGAACTGGCCCGGCGGACGTTCCGAATAGAAACGCTTGAAGACCTTGGTCAGCGCCTGGTCGGGGATGCCGGGGCCGGTGTCCTCGACCACCACCAGCACCCGGTTCTCGCGCTTGCGGGCCCAGACCCGCACCGCGTCGCCCTCGGCGCAGAACGAGATCGCATTGGTGATCAGGTTGACGAAGACCTGCGCCAGCCGCGCCTCCAGCCCCTGGATCACGATCGGGTCGGCCGGCAGGTCCGAGATGAAATCGACGCCCTTGCCGCGCGCCTCCTGGCCCAGGAACTCGGTGATGTTGCCCAGCATTTTCAGAAGGTTGAAGCTTTCTTCCTCTTCCTTGACCAGTTCGCTGTCAAGCCGCGAGGCGTTCGAGATGTCGCTGACCAGCCGGTCGAGCCGGCGCACGTCATGGTCGATCACGTCAAGCAGCTTCTGCTTCTGGTCGTCGCGCCGGGCGACGCGCAGCGTGCCCACCGCCGAGCGCAGGCTGGCCAGCGGGTTCTTGATCTCATGCGCGACATCGGCGGCGAACTGCTCGTTGCCTTCGATGCGCTCGTAAAGTGCCGCCACCATGCCGCGCATCGCCCCCGAGAGGCGGCCGATCTCGTCGGGCCGCGCGGTCAGGTCGGGGATGCGCACCCGGCCGGGCGACATCTTGCGGGCATTCTTGTCGCGGCCAAGCTCGGCCGCCGCCGCCAGGTCCGACAGCGGATTGGCGATGGTCGAGGCCAGCACCAGGCTGAGCCCGATCGACACGACGATGGCGATGACGAACATCTGCAACACCTGCTCGCGCTCGACCCGCACGAGGTCGTCGATCTCGCCGGCGACCGAGGTCACCGCGACCACGCCAAGAACCCGGCCGTTGTGGCGGATCGGGGTGGCGACGGCAAAGATCGCCTCGCCGTCGGCGTCGCGGCCGGTGCGGATCTGGGTCTCGCCGGCGATGGCGCCGACGGCAAGCTGGCGCGCCAGATCCTCGATGACATGGCCGGTCGCCGGGCCGTTTCCGGGGGCGAGAAGGCTGGCGATACCCTCCCAGACCGCATTCAGGATATCGGTGATGATGGTCGAGCGGTGGTCGCGCTGCAGGCCGGTGACGGTCTCGCGCTCGGCCCGGTCCATCCCGACGGTCGAGACGACGAGATGTTCCATCGTGTCGAAGACGAACAGTTCCGCGCCCTCGGGCAGTTCGATCCCCTCGGCGGTGCGGCGCACGTCGATGCCGTCGCCGCTGGCCAGGTTGACCGGGCCCGATTGCGGCAGCTGCGCCTCGAAGACATTGGCGATCAGCTGCGCCTCGGCAACCAGACCGGTTTCGCGCTGCAAGACCAGGCTGTTGCGGAACGGGTTGAGATAAAGCACCCCGGCGACCAGCACGATCATCGCCATCAGGTTGAAGGTGATGATCTTGCGCGCCAAGGGCGAGCGGTTCAGCGAGATGAAGCCGCGCCGCTCCCGTCCTGCCCGAAGCTCGGAATCGACCACCCCCTCGGGGGCGGTCCAGTCCTCGCCAAGGACGACATCCGCGCGTTTGGCCTTTCCCTCCTCGCGCAAGTCAATCCTCGTGGCCAGCGTCATTCTTCGTTGTATCTGTAGCCGATACCATAAAGTGTTTCGATCGCCGAGAAATCGTCATCCACGGTGCGCATCTTCTTGCGCAGCCGCTTGATGTGGCTGTCGATGGTGCGGTCGTCGACATAGACCTGATCGTCATAGGCGACATCCATCAGCTGGTCGCGGCTTTTCACGAAGCCGGGGCGCTGCGCCAGCGCCTGCAGCAGCAGGAACTCGGTGACGGTCAGCGCCACGTCGCGGCCCTTCCAGCTGACCGAATGGCGCAAGGGATCCATGACCAGGCTGCCACGGGTCATGATCTTGGTTTCCTCGGTGGTCGCCACCTCGCCGCTGGCGATCGCGTCCTGACGACGCAGAAGCGCGCGGATCCGCTCGACCAGAAGCCTTTGCGAGAAAGGCTTTTTCACATAGTCGTCGGCGCCCATGCGCAGGCCGAGAACCTCGTCGATCTCGTCATCCTTCGAGGTCAGGAAGATGACCGGCATCGAGGTCTTCTGGCGCAGCCGCTGCAACAGGTCCATCCCGTCCATCCGCGGCATCTTGATATCCAGCACGGCCATGTCCGGCATGCGCTTGTTGAAGGCATCGAGTGCCGATTGCCCGTCATTGTAGGTCTCGACCTCGAACCCCTCTGCCTCGAGCGTCATCGAGACGGACGTCAGGATGTTCCTGTCGTCGTCGACCAGTGCGATCCTCGACATGTTCGGTTTCCTTGTTCTGCTCTTTGCGTCTTTGTCTTGTTTTTCCGGGTATTGTCCATTTTCCGGGCAAGCGACGCAACTGATAACTGCGAATCACCTGTCCGGATCGAATCACCGGGCATGAAAACCACGAAAGGCTGGCCAATTTGCCGCACCTGGACGGATCGTTGCGCGTGACGCACGCTGCAGGGCAGCATGATTGCGCTAAACCGCCGATGGTTGCGCTAACCGCGGCAAAGCCTTCTGTTCCAAGGCTCTAGCCGCGTGTTATAGCCGGCTCACCGGCCCGTGACGGGCAGGCGGAGGCCCCCGGAGCCGGTTCAGCCGGTCGGCGCGGGGCGCCTTGCACCGAACCTCGGGACGCCGCAATGCGGCAACAGGAGCTTGCAGATGACAGATGGACGGGTGAACCCCTCGCAGCGCTTGGAAGATCAGGGCATCACCGGGCTTGGCCACGTCCATTACAACTTTTGCGAGGCCGCCCTGGTCGAGGCGGCGCTGAAGCGCGACGAAGGCACGCTGGGACAGGGCGGTGCGCTGCTGGTCACCACCGGCAAGCACACCGGCCGTTCGCCGAAGGACAAGTTCGTGGTGCGCCGGCCCTCGGTCGAGCAGACGATCTGGTGGGACAACAACCGGCCGATGGCGCCGGAGGCCTTCGCGCGGCTGCATGCCGACATGCTGGCGCATATGGCCGGGCGCGACTATTTCGTGCAGGATCTCTATGCCGGTGCCGACCCCGAACACCGGCTGGACGTGCGCGTCGTCACCGAGCTTGCCTGGCACGGCCTCTTCATCCGCCACATGCTGCGCCGGCCGGCGCGGGCCGAGCTGGATGATTTCATTCCCGAGTTCACCATCATCAACTGCCCGTCCTTCAGGGCCGATCCCGAACGCCACGGCTGCCGGTCCGCGACGGTGATCGCGCTCGACTTCGAGCGCAAGCTGATCCTGATCGCCAATACCGCCTATGCCGGCGAGAACAAGAAGGCAGTGTTCACGCTTCTGAACTACATCCTGCCCGGCAAGGGGGTGATGGCGATGCATTGCTCGGCCAACCACGCGATCGGCGATCCCGATGACACGGCGGTGTTCTTCGGCCTTTCCGGCACCGGCAAGACGACGCTGTCGGCCGATCCGTCGCGCACACTGATCGGCGATGACGAGCATGGCTGGTCGGACAGCGGCACCTTCAACTTCGAGGGCGGCTGCTATGCCAAGACCATCAACCTGTCGCGCGAGGCCGAGCCGGAGATCTACGCGACCACGTCGAAATTCGCCACCGTGGTCGAGAACATGGTCTTCGACCCCGAGACCCTGGCGCTGGATTTCAGCGACTGTTCGCTGACCGAGAACATGCGCTGCGCCTATCCGCTGGACTATATCTCGAACGCCTCGGCGACCTCGCTGGGCGGGCAGCCGAAGACCGTGATCATGCTGACCTGCGATGCCTATGGCGTCTTGCCGCCGATCGCGCGGCTGACACCGGCGCAGGCGATGTATCACTTCCTGTCGGGCTTCACCTCGAAGACGCCGGGGACGGAGGTCGGCGTGACCGAGCCGACGCCGACCTTCTCGACCTGTTTCGGCGCGCCCTTCATGCCGCGCCGGCCCGAGGTCTATGGCGCGCTTTTGCAACAGAAGATCCGCAAGACCGGCGCGACCTGCTGGCTGGTCAATACCGGCTGGACCGGCGGCGCCTTCGGCACCGGCCGGCGGATGCCGATCCGGGCGACCCGCGCGCTTCTGAGCGCCGCCCTCGACGGTTCGCTGAACGCCGCCACCTTCCGCCGCGATCCGAATTTCGGCTTCGAGGTTCCGGTCGCCGTCGCCGGGGTCGACGAGGTCCTGCTGGACCCGCGCCGGACCTGGACCGACGGCGCGGCCTATGATGCGCAGGCGGCGCGGCTGGTGGCGATGTTCTGCGACAATTTCGCGCAATACGCGCCCTTCATCGACGCCGATGTGAAGGCCGCGGCGATCGGCTGAACGGGCGGTTGAACGGGCGGCGCCGGGGGCTTCGCGCCCCCGGACCCCCGCGCGGTATTTTCACCAAGATGAAGGTCAGAGTGTCAGCGCCCGGCGGATCAGGTTGAGCCCGGTCAGAGCGAGGACGATCAGCGTCCAGCGCCGGAAGCGGGCGGCGTCGAGCCGGTCGTGGACGGCAAAGCCGACCAGCATCCCGGCCAGCGCCGGCAGGGTCAGGAGTGCCGAGAGCGGCAGGGTCTGCGCATTGGCCACCCCCGAGCCGAGATGGGCGAAGAGCAGGATCATCGAGCCGATCACATAGACCACGCCCTGGACCCGGACGTTCTCGCGCTTGTCGACGCCGAGCGAGAGCAGGAGCGCAATGGTCGGCGGGCCCCAGATGCCGGAGATGCCGCCGAAGAAGCCGCCGACGAGGCCGGCCAGCACCTCGGCCCGGCCGCGGTCGCGGGCGTTGAAGCGGGCCTGCCAGCCGGCGAGCTGGCTGAGCGCGAAGGCGGTGATCGGCAGGCCGAGCATCGCCAGCATCAGCGCCTGCGGCATCACCGGAACCAGCTGCGCGGCCAGGGCGACGACAAGGCAGAGCGTGATCAGCAGCCTGCGGTATTCGCGCAAGGTGGCGATGGCGGCGGCGGGGCCCTGGCGCAGTGCCTGGGCGAGGTTGGTGGCCAGTGTCGGCAGGATCAGCGCGCCCAGCGCCTGATCGGCCGGCAGGAAGGAGGCGAGCGCCGAGATCATGATCATCGGCATGGCAAAGCCGACCGCGCCCTTGACGATGCCGGCAAGGACGGTGATTGCCACCGCCAGGACGAGGACACCAGGGTCATATCCGGTCATCGCGCGCTCCCTTCCCCCTGCGCTATAGGGCCTCTGAGGTGCGGAGAGAAGCCTCTGGCGGGGATTGGGCGGCCTGAAGTGGCGCCGGCGTCAGCGGCATCCTGCGAGGCCGATGAGACATTTTCGAACGCCTGAATGATCATTATCGAATTAATGTTGCGCTGCACTTGCGAAGCCGCTAGGGCAGTGCAAGTGCAGCAGAGGAGGCCTGGCATGGCCGGGGACAGGGTGTCTGGAGAGGATGGCGGAATGACGGCGGTGGAGCGTCCTGATCCGATGGCGTTGTGCGCGCCCGATCTTCTGGCGCTTTGCGGGCCCGATCTTCTGGCGCTTTGCGCCGGGGCGCTGGTGCCGGTCGAGGCGATCCTCGGCGCGGCGACGGCCGGGCTGCGGGCCAGGGTCGTCGACGGCGGCAGGGTCTCGGCAGTGGCGCTTGAGGCGGACCAGCATGGCGCCCATGCATTGTCGTGGCTGGCGACCTATGTCGAGGCGCTGCGGCAGCTTCGCGGCTGGGCCGGGCGGCTGGCCGAGGCAGATGGCTTCGGCGAGATCGAGCAATTGATCCTGCAGATCGGCTTTGGCGAATATCTTGCCCAGATCGCCGGCGGCATCGCGATGAGCCAGGGCGAGACCGCGCGGCTTGCCGACCTCGGGCTCGGGTGGAGCCCCGAAGGTGCTGCGGCGGCGCTGATCGCGGGGGGCAACACGCCCGCGGCACGGGCGCGGCTGGTGGCGCTGATGTGCGAGAACCACGGCCGGGCGACTTTCGGCGCCACCGGGCTCGACGACGACCTGGAAATGATCCGCGACCAGTTTCGCCGTTATGCCGACGATCGCGTGGTGCCCCACGCCCATGGCTGGCACCTGAGGGACGAACTGATCCCGATGGCGGTGATCGAGGAACTGGCCGGGCTTGGGGTCTTCGGGCTGACCATTCCGGAGGAATTCGGCGGCCTCGGCCTGTCGAAGGCCTCGATGGTGGTGGTCAGCGAGGAACTGAGCCGCGGCTATATCGGGGTGGGGTCGCTCGGGACGCGGTCGGAGATCGCGGCGGAACTGATCCTGTGCGGCGGCACCCCCGAGCAGAAGGCGCATTGGTTGCCGAAGCTTGCAAGCGGGGAAATCCTGCCGACGGCGGTCTTCACCGAACCCGGCACCGGGTCCGACCTTGGCAGTCTCAGGACCCGCGCGGTGAAGGTCGGCGACGACTGGGCGGTGACCGGCAACAAGACCTGGATCACCCATGCCGCGCGCGCCCATGTGATGACACTGCTGGCGCGCACCGACCCGGCCACCATCGACTACCGGGGCCTGTCGATGTTTCTCGCCGAAAAGACCCCGGGCACCGAGGCCAACCCCTTCCCGACCCCGGGCATGACCGGCGGCGAGATCGGGGTCCTGGGCTACCGCGGCATGAAGGAATACGAGCTTGGCTTCGACGGGTTCCGGGTGGCGGGCGAGAACCTGCTGGGCGGGGTGCCGGGGCAGGGCTTCAAGCAGCTGATGCAGACGTTTGAATCGGCCCGCATCCAGACCGCCGCCCGGGCGATCGGCGTGGCGCAATCGGCGCTGGAAGCCGGGATGGCCTATGCCACGGACCGCAAGCAGTTCGGCAAGCCGCTGATCGCCTTTCCGCGCATTGCCGGCAAGCTTGCGATGATGGCGGTCGAGATCATGATCGCCCGCCAGCTGACCTATCACAGTGCCTGGCAGAAGGATCACGGGCAGCGCTGCGACCTCGAGGCCGGGATGGCCAAGCTTCTGGCGGCCCGCGTCGCCTGGGCGGCGGCCGACAACGCGCTGCAAATCCACGGCGGCAACGGCTTTGCGCTGGAATATCCGGTCAGCCGGATCCTCTGCGATGCGCGCATCCTCAACATCTTCGAGGGCGCGGCGGAAATTCAGGCGCAGGTCATCGCCCGGCGCCTGCTGGACTGATACCTGCCGCTTGCATTCCGCCCGCGCCCGGGTGACCCTTGCGAGGAGGGCGCGGGAGGGGGCAATGACGGTGGCCTTGCCGGTATTTGTGACAGGCGCCTCGGGCTTTGTCGGAAAGCATGTCGTGCTGGACCTGCTGCGGGCGGGCCATGCCGTGCGCGCCTCGGTGCGCGGTCCGGCGATGGCGGATCAGGTGCGACGGGCGGTGCTGCCGCATCTCGGTGACGATCCGGGCGAAAGGTTGAATTTCGTCACCCTCGATCTGACCCGAGACGAGGGCTGGGCCGCGGCGATGGCGGGCTGTTCGGCGCTTCTGCACACCGCCTCGCCCTTTCCGATCGCCCAGCCGAAGGATCCCGACGAGGTGATCCGCCCGGCGGTCGACGGCACCCGCCGCGCGCTGGCTGCGGCCGTCGCGGCCGGGATCGACCGGGTGATCCTGACCTCGTCCACCGTCGCGATGATCCGGCGCGGGCACATCGACGGCCGGGCCTTTGACGAGGCCGACTGGGCGGACAGCGACGGCCCGCCGGACTTGGCCCTATACCCGCTCCAAGGTCATGGCCGAGCGCCTGGCCTGGGACATTGCCGCGCGCGAGGGGCTGCGGCTCACCACCATCAACCCGTCGTTCATCCTCGGCCCGCCGCTTGACGACCGGTTCGGCAGTTCGGTCGGCCTGGTGCGCCGGGTGCTGCGCGGCCGCGACCCGATGGTGCCGCGTCTCGGGATCTCGCTGGTCGATGTCCGCGATGTGGCACTTGCCCACCGCCGGGCGCTGGAGCGTGCCGGAACCGTGGGCGAACGCTTTGCTGTCGCCGGCGGCTCGCTGTGGCTGACCGACTGGGGCCGGATCCTGAAAGAGATCTACCCCCGCCGCCGCATGCCAACCCGCGCCGCGCCGCTGCCGATCCTGCGGATCCTTGCGCTTTTCGACCGCGAGATTCGCGCGGCTCTTCCCGCCGTGGGCCAGATGGAACAGGTCGCATCCGACAAGGCCCGCCGTGTCCTCGGGATCGATTTCATTGCACCGCGCGAGGCCCTGATTGCCGCAGCCGGGGTGCTGGTCTCACGCGGGCTGGTCTGACCGCGACCGGCGGGCGCCCAGCAGCACCAGCCATGCCACGCCGGGGGTGAGGATGCCCGAGACATCGCGGTAGCTGGAATAGACCGCCGACATCTCGGTGCGCTCAGACGGGCGCACCGCCATCAGGAAGGGCAGCCCGCCGAAACTGTCGAGCATGACCAGGAAGATCGCGCCGAGAAACAGCCCGGCGATCGCCATCGCGGGCCAGACCGCGCCCAGCCCGGCCAGAAGGAAGGCCGCGGCGGCGGCGGCGAAGGCCTGGCGCATGGCGCGGCGCAGTCCGCGCCGCTGCATCCAGCGCAGCATCACCGGCGCGGCCAGCAAAAGCGCATTCGAGACCGAGAAGGCGAGGCTGGCGATCTGGTCGCCAAGCCCCGCCTCGACGCAGAAGATCGGCAGGTAGACGACATAGACCCACCAGCCCGAGGATCTGAGCACCGCGAAAAGCCAGCCCGCGATCAGCATCGGCTGGCGGAAGAAGCGCCCCAGATAGGCCAGCGGATTGGGCGCGGGCGCCCGCGCCCGGGTGATCAGCCGGCCGTTGCCCAGCCGGAGGAACCAGAAGACCGCCCCCAGCCCGGCCGCGGCGACCATCGCCAGCAGGAACGGCAAGGGCGCCCAGAGCTTCCACATCGCCACGCCCGCGACCGGCCCGATCGCCCAGGAGACGGCGCTGTAGAACAGCCGCAACGTCTCGCTGCGGCCAAGCTCATGGCGCGCGATATAATCCATGATATAGGCGTTGGTGGTGATGAAGATCGTCACCGTGCCGAGGCCGGTCAGCAGCATCGCCGCCGGGGTTGCCAGCGGCCCGCCGATGATCGCCAGACCCGGCCCGGCCAGATAGAAGCCGATCCCCAGCGAATAGACCCAGCGGCGCGGGATGAAGCGGCTGATCCAGGGCACCATCAACCCGTAGCCAAGCGCGATCAGCCCGGCGATGAAATAAAGCAGGCTGACCGCGCCGGCATCGCCCAGTGCGTCATAGATCACCAGCGGCCAGACCGAGACCAGAAGCCCGCGCAAGGATGCCTCGAGCCCGGCCAGAACGGCAAAGCCGCGCACCCCCGGCACCGGGGCATGGCGCAGAAATTCCGGAATGTAGCGGCCGATCATCAAGGCCTCCCCTGGCTCAGGAAGACCCGCGCCGGCCGGCCCGTCGCGAAGATTTCCGACCGGCGTCTGTCGCATTGCGCCCCTGGCGCATCACCGCCGCCGACGCATCGCCCCGCCGCCAGGCCCTGGGCGGCAGGCAGCGGTCAGATGCGACGGCCCCGCCGGGCGGCCCCTGCCCTCTTGCGGTCGCGCAGCACCCGGCCTATCTGTGATGACGGCGGGTTCTGCCCTTCTCGTGCGGGGCCCTTTTCCAGTGGCCGATAACTTTCTCCGAGGGGGCTGGCTCTGTCAGGATCCTGGTCTTGATACCTGGCGCCCACCTGAACCATCAGGCTCTCGGGAAA
>PHEC01000108.1 GCA_002841115.1 Alphaproteobacteria bacterium HGW-Alphaproteobacteria-6
GGCCAGCGCCGTGGCCGCCGTCATCATCGCCATCATCATCCCGATCAGCACCCCGATCAGCCAGCCCATATGCCGCATCGTCCGCCCGTTCCCTTGCCGGCGCGACCGCTCCCGCCCGAGGGGGCGGGGGCCGCGCGAATCCGCGTGGCGACGCTACGCAGCCTGGCCGCCGCCGTCACGCCGAAAACCGCCGCGGCGCGATTGACCACCCCCCGGCTGTTGCCTATTGAGAACGCGCCTTCCCCGATGCGGCCCATGCAGGCCAGAGCAGGACGCCATGACCCCGACCCCGCCCCGATCCTTCCAGGAAATCATCCTGCGGCTGCAAGGCTACTGGGCCGCAAAGGGCTGCGCCATCCTGCAACCCTATGACATGGAGGTGGGGGCCGGCACCTTTCACCCGGCCACCACGCTGCGCGCCCTCGGGCCGCGGCCCTGGGCGGCGGCCTATGTCCAGCCCTCGCGCCGCCCGACCGACGGGCGCTATGGCGAGAACCCGAACCGGTTGCAGCACTACTACCAGTTCCAGGTCCTCATCAAACCCTCGCCGCCCGAGCTGCAGGCGCTTTACCTGGGCTCGCTGGCGGCGATCGGCATCGATGCGGCCCTGCACGACATCCGCTTTGTCGAGGACGACTGGGAAAGCCCGACCCTCGGCGCCTGGGGGCTGGGCTGGGAGGTCTGGTGCGACGGCATGGAGGTCAGCCAGTTCACCTATTTCCAGCAGGTCGGCGGGCATGACTGCGCGCCCGTCTCGGGCGAGCTGACCTACGGGCTGGAACGGCTGGCGATGTATGTCCTCGGCGCGGATCACGTCATGGACATGGCTTTCAACGACCCCGGCGCGGCGATCCCGCTCAGCTACGGCGACATCTTCCGCCAGGCCGAGCGGGAATATTCGCGCTGGAACTTCGATATCGCCGATACCGCCATGCTCTTGCAGCATTTTCAGGACGCCGAGGCCGAATGCGAGCGGATCCTTTCCGCCCCTGCATCGGACGCCGCCGGGCGCGTCATCGTGATGGCGCTGCCGGCCTATGACCAGTGCATCAAGGCCAGCCACCTCTTCAACCTGCTCGACGCGCGCGGCGTGATCTCGGTGACCGAGCGGCAGGCCTATATCGGCCGGGTCCGCGCCCTGGCAAAGCGCTGCGCCGATGCCTTCGTCGCCACCGAAGCCGGTGGCGGGGCAGGCGGCGGGGCAGGCGGCGGGGCGGCGGCGTGAATGGCAAGATCATCGCGGGCGGGCTGGTGCTCAGCGGGCTGATCGCCGGGGCGGCGATGTATTACCTGCAGGTCCATGCCTTCTACCGCCCGGTCGCGCCGGCCTCGGCCGAGGCGGTGATCCGGCTGACCGGGCTGTCGCGCGTGCCCGAGCCGATGCTGACCGAGGGCTTTCAGGGCATCGACGCCGCAAGCTCGCCCCTGCGCTTTCGCGGCTGCTTCACCACGCCGCAGTCGCTCGCCATGCTGAGCGAGACCTACCAGCCCTATGGCGCGGCCACGCCGCTGATCGCGCCTGGCTGGTTTTCCTGTTTTGACGCCAAACAGATAGGCGACGATCTTCAGGCGGGCAGGGCGCTTGCCTTCCTGTCCGAGACCAACATCCACCCCGGCATCGACCGCGTCGTCGCGGTCTATGCCGATGGCCGCGCCTATGCCTGGCATCAGCCCAACGACACGCTGGAGAAGTGAATGCCCGATCTGCTGATTGAACTTTTCTCCGAAGAAATTCCGGCGCGGATGCAGGCCCGGGCCCGCGACGACCTGAAGCGGCTGGTCACCGACGGGCTGGTCGAGGCCGGGCTGACCTATGCCGCCGCCCATGCCCTGTCGACACCGCGCCGGCTGGTGCTGGCCGTCGACGGGCTGACTGCGGCAAGCCGGGCGCAGCGTGAGGAGCGCAAGGGCCCGGCGGTCGGTGCCCCCGAGGCGGCGCTGCAGGGTTTCCTGCGCGCCACCGGCCTGACGATGGACCGGCTGGAGCGCCGCGCCGGGGCCAAGGGCGAGGCCTGGTTCGCGGTGATCGAGACGCCGGGCCGCGGCGCCGCCGACATCGTCGCCGAGGTGCTCGAGGCCGCGATCCGCAATTTCCCCTGGCCGAAGTCGATGCGCTGGGGCGCGGGGTCCCTGCGCTGGGTGCGGCCCTTGCATGGGGTCCTGTGCATCCTGACCGACGAGCACGGGGCGGCGGTGGTGCCCCTCGAGCTTGACGGCATCCGCGCCGGCACCGTCACCCGCGGCCACCGCTTTCTGGCGCCAGAGCCGTTTTCTGTCGTGAGTTTCGATGATTACGCGGCGAAGCTCAAGCGCAGCTTCGTGATGCTCGACCCTGCGGCGCGGGCAGAGCATATCTGGAACGACGCCCAGAACGCCGCCTTCGCCGCCGGGCTGGAGCTGGTCGAGGACAAGGGCCTCTTGGCCGAGGTCGCGGGGCTGGTCGAATGGCCGGTGGTGCTGATCGGGCGGATCGACGAGGCCTTCCTCGACCTGCCGGCGGAGGTCCTGCAGACCTCGATGCGCGAACACCAGAAGTTCTTCTCGGCCATGAACCCGAAGACGGGCCGGATCGAGGGCTTCGTGACCGTCGCCAATACCGAGACCGCAGACCACGGCGCGACCATCCTTGCCGGCAACCAGAAGGTGCTCTCTGCCCGGCTGTCGGACGCGAAGTTTTTCTGGGAGAATGACTTGCGCACCGTTGCTGAAGTCGGCCTTGAGGGCATGGCCGCGGGGCTCGCCAACGTCACCTTCCATGGGAAACTCGGGTCTCAGGCCGACCGCATCGCCCGGATCGAAGCGCTGGCACGCGAGATCGCCCCCCTGGTCGGCGCCTCGCCCGATCTGGCGGCCGAGGCGGCCCGGGTCGCCAAGGCCGACCTGCAATCGGCGATGGTCGGCGAGTTCCCCGAATTGCAGGGCACGATGGGCGGCTATTACGCCCGCGCCGCCGGCCTGCCCGAGGCGGTGGCGAACGCCTGCAAGGCGCATTACCAGCCTTTGGGGCCTTCGGATGATGTGCCGACCGATCCGGTCAGCGTCGCCGTGGCGCTTGCCGACAAGATCGACACCCTGACCGGCTTCTGGGCGATCGACGAGAAGCCGACCGGGAGCAAGGACCCGTTCGCGCTGCGACGGGCGGCGCTGGGGGTGATTAGGTTGGTGCTGGGGAATGGGGTGCGGCTGAACTTACTCGAAAATGTATTCATTGACAGTATGTCCAAATTTATAGCCTTGGATCGCTCAGCGGCGGCGCTCGCGCAGGCCACACTGCTCGATCAACTGGATTCACACGGACTCGACGAAACGATCCAACTGGCGGTCTACGGCGACATCGTTCGGCGCAATTCGCCAGAAGCAACCGACGACGAAATAGAAAGAGCGTTGCTTGACTGCTATTTGCTCCTCGCCTTCCTCCACGACCGCCTCAAGGTCCATCTCCGCGATCAAGGCATCCGCCACGACGTCATCGACGCCTGCCTTGCCCCGTCGCCGCTTGCGGCGACAAGCGCCGCCATGCCCGGCAACGACGACCTCACCCTCCTCGTGAACCGCGCCACCGCCCTCGCCGCCTTCCTCAAATCCGACGACGGCACCAACCTCCTGCAAGGCTTCAAGCGCGCCAACAACATCCTCACCCAGGCCGAAGAAAAGGACGGCGTCGAATACTCCTTCGGCCCCGATCCGAAATTCGCCGAAGGCCCCGAGGAACGCGCCCTCTTCGCCGCCCTCGACACCGCCGAGGCCACGATCGCCCCGGCGCTGAAATCCGAGGATTTCGCAACCGCCATGGCCGCGATGGCGCGCTTGCGCGCGCCGATCGACGCCTTCTTCGACCAGGTCCAGGTCAATGCCGACAACCAGACCCTGCGCCGCAACCGCCTCAACCTTCTCTCGCGCATCCGCCAGACCTGCCTTGCCGTCGCCGACCTGACCCGGATCGAAGGCTGACCGGCCTTCTTCTGTTGAAAAATACCTCGGGGTCCGGGGCAGCGCCCCGGCCCGCGCTGGACAAGCGGATCAGTCCGCGTATGCTGCACGACGACAAGGGATTGCCGCAGTGCAGAAACACAAGGATTTCGCCGAGTTCACCGAAATCGCCCCCGCCGCGGCGATGGAGGTCGCGCGCCATGGCTGGCGCGCCAAATGCCTGCAACGGCTGATCCGCATCGGCCTGCCGGTGCCGAAGACCGTGGCGATCCCCTGCGACACGGTGCGCGCCATCGCCGCCGGCCAGGTCCCCGCGACCGCCCGCCTCGCCGCCCTCTTCGGCCCCGCGCCCCTGGTCGCGATCCGCCCCAGCCCGGCCAACCCCGACTGGGGCGGGCCGGGCACCTTGCTCAATATCGGCATGAACGCCGATCGCCACGCCGACCTCGCCCGCGGCCACGGCACGGCGCTGGCCGATGCGCTCTACCTCGGCTTCGTGCAGGCCTATGCGATCCATGTCGCCAGGCTCGACCCCGACATGTTCAGCGCCGCCCCCTCGGCCGCCGCCCTCGCCGCAGCACTGGCCGCCTACGAGGCCGAGACAGACGAGCCCTTCCCGCAAGACCCCGCCCGGCAATTGACCGAGGCGCTGCGCTCGATGGCGCGGGCCTGGGAGGGCACCACGGCGCGGCTCCTGCGCGCCGCCAAGGGGGCGCCGGGCGATGCCGCCCTCGGCCTCGTGGTCCAGGAGATGGTGCAGATGACCGGCCCCGGCCTCTCGGGCGCCGGCACCATCCAGCTGGTCGAGGGCGTGACCGGTGCGCCGCAGGTCACCGGCCGCTTCCAGGGCCGCAACCCGGCCGAGAAATCGGCCGAACGCACGCTTTTCCTGCTGCGCGACCCGCGCGGCCCCTCGCTCGAGGAAACCGCGCCGGCGACCTTCGCCGCCCTGCAGGATCACAGCCGCGCCTGCCGGGCCAAGCTGCGCGAGGAAATGCAGGTCGAATTCGCGCTTCAGGACGGCGTGCTCAGCATCATCGACGCGGTCCGGGTGGCGCGCTCGGCGCGCGCCTCGGTGCGCATCGCGGTCAACCTCGCGCAAGAGGGCATCATCAGTCGCGACGAGGCACTTCTCAGGATCGAGCCGCGCGCGCTGTCGGAACTTCTGCACCATCAGGTCGATCCGCGCGGGCCGCGCGACCGGGTGGCGACCGGCATCGCCGCCAGCCCGGGTGCGGCCACCGGGCGCATCGTCTTCACCGCCGCCGCCGCCCAGGCCAGTGCGGCGCGCGACGAACGCTGCATCCTGGTCCGGCGCGAGACCCAGCCCGAGGATATCCGCGGCATGCATGCCGCGGTCGCGGTGCTGACCGAACGCGGCGGCGCCACCAGCCATGCCGCGGTGATCGCGCGCGGGCTTGGCCTGCCCTGCATCGTCGGCGCCTCGGAGATCAGCCTCGATCTGCGCGAGGGCACGCTGACATTGCGCGACGGCCGGATCTTTCGCGCCGGCGACATGATCACCGTCGACGGCACCTCGGGCGAGGTGCTGGCCGGCGCGGCCGAGATGCTGGAACCGGCGCTGGACGAATGGTTCACCACGCTTCTGCACTGGGCCGACACGGTGCGCGACATCGGCGTGCGCGCCAATGCCGACACCCCCGACGACGCCCGCACCGCGCGGATGTTCGAGGCCGAGGGGATCGGCCTTTGCCGCACCGAACACATGTTCTTCGACGAAGACCGCCTGACGGTGATGCGCGAGATGATCTTCGCCAACACCGCGCGCGACCGCAAGGTGGCGCTTGACCGGCTGTTGCCGATGCAGCGCGCCGATTTCATCGCGCTGTTCGACATCATGGCCGGCCATCCGGTCTGCATCCGCCTTTTTGATCCGCCGCTGCACGAGTTCCTGCCGCATGACCGCGCCGGCATGCGCGAACTGGCCGAGGCGCTCGACCGGCCCTTGAGCGAGGTCACCCGCCGGGTCGAGGCGCTGACCGAATTCAACCCGATGCTGGGGATGCGCGGGGTGCGGCTTGGCATCACCGTGCCCGAGATCTACGACATGCAGGCCCGTGCCATCTTCGAGGCGACGGTCGAGGCCAGCCGGCGCGGTGCCGCGGTGGTGCCCGAGGTGATGATCCCGCTGGTCTCGGCCAAGCGCGAGGTCGAACTGGTCAAGACCCGGATCGACGCGGTTGCCGCGGCGGTGCGCACCGAGCTTGGCGCCGCTTTCGACTACCGCCTCGGGGTCATGGTGGAAACCCCGCGCGCGGCGCTGCGCGCCGGCGAGATCGCCCAGCACGCCGCCTTCCTGTCGTTCGGCACCAATGACCTGACGCAGATGACCTACGGCCTGTCGCGCGACGACGCGGGCCGCTTCATGGGCGAATATGTCCGCCAGCAGGTCTTCCCCGAGGACCCGTTTCACACGCTCGACATCGACGGCGTCGGCGAACTCTTGCTTATCGGCAGCGGCCGGGGACGCCAGATGCGACCCGATCTGACGCTTTCGGTCTGTGGTGAACATGGCGGAAACCCGGAATCCATCGCGTTCTGTCGCCGCGCCGGCTTTGATTATGTCTCATGCTCGCCCTTCAGGGTGCCTATCGCGCGACTGGCGGCGGCGCATTTCGCCTTGCTCGATCCGATGGCCGAGCGTGATAGTGCTTGAGTCGCAAGGGACTGCGGGCTAGTCTTGGGTCGGGCAAGAGCGATCGGGCTGTTTCCGCTGCGGAAACAGGCTGGTTTTCGCTGTCGTTATAGTTGCATTTCCGCCACATGGCTGGACGCGGCGCCGATCATCGGCTAAGGCCGGTCTGTCATTGCCTGGGGGGCTGTGGCTCGACGAAGCAATTCGGGAAATCAAGATGTCAGTGCTGAAGTGCTGGGCCAGAGGCATGGTCATGCTTCTTGCCATGTCCGGAGGCGTGCACGCCGAGATGACGGTGAGCCAATCGAACGATCCGACCGCGACGCTGGACATGACGATTGCTGCCCTTCTGGGGCAGGAAAAGGCCGGGATGGGCGCGGTTGACGCCAGCCGGCTGCAAAAGATCCTGACGCCGCCTGCACCGCAGGCGACAGCGGCGCGCCGCAAGGCCAAGGCGATCGCGGCGCCGACCTATGACAATGCCTGGCTGGCCGCGCTGCCGGCCGAGGCGCCGGGCGCCGATGGCGCCTGCCTGGCGCAGGCGCTCTACTTCGAGGCGCGCGGCGAGGGCATTCGCGGCCAGGTCGCGGTGGCCGAGGTCATCCTCAACCGGGTCGACGACCCGTCCTATCCGCGCACCGTCTGCGGCGTCGTCCAGCAGAGCGGCGGCGGCGGCTGCCAGTTCTCCTATGTCTGCGACGGGCGGAGCGATGCGATCCGCGAAAAGGCGGCCTTCGCGGTGTCCGAGCGCATTGCCGGCGCGATGCTGGAAGGGACGCCGCGGCTTCTGACCGAGGGCGCCACGCATTTCCACACGCCCAAGGTGCACCCGTCCTGGGCGAAACGCTTTGCCCTGACCGCGAAGATCGGCAGCCACATCTTCTACCGCGCACCGCAGCGGGTGGCGATGAACTGATCGCCGGGCCAGTCGGCGCAGGCGGGTCGCCTTCGGCTGGCAGGCGGGGCGCGATCCGCGCTATGGTCGGCGCGACAGGGCCGGGCAGGGTGGTGCGATGACGGACGAGATCGATCTGGCTTTCGCCCATCCCGAGGCGCGCGCCGCGGCGATGGCGGCCGGCGCGCCGCTGCCACCCGACCGGATCAGCCTGCGCGATCACGTGGTGATGGCCGATATCGGCGCCTTTGGCACCGAGCGCGGCCAAAAGCAGCGGCTGCGCTTCGATATCGCGGTGGACCTCGCGCCCTGTGTCAGCGATGCCGGCGACGATGTCGACCGGATCCTGTCCTATGACCGGCTGACCGAGGCGGTGGCCGATGCGCTGGCCGAGAGGCGGCTTGACCTGCTGGAAACCCTGGCCGAAGCGGTGGCGGCGCGAATTCTGGCGCAGCCGCAGGCCGGGCGGGTCTATCTGCGCATCGAAAAGCTTGACCGCGGACCCGGCGCGCTTGGTGTCGCGATCGTGCGGGCGCGCGCGACCGGAGCGGCGCCGGCGCCGGCGCCCACCGAAGCTGCGGCGCCGCGTCCGGTGCTTGCGGTTTTCGACAGCGCAGCCCTCGGCGCGGCCGACCTGGCGCGCCGGCTCGATGCGCTGGCGGCGACGGGCGGCGCGGTGTTGATCGCCGTCACCCTGCCCGATGGTCTGCCGGTGGCGCCGGACCCGGTGGCGCAGGCCCGCATCGATCTTCTCGGGCTGGAGCAGAACGCCTGGGCACTGGCGGCGCGCGATGCGCGGCTGAGCGTGGTGGCAAGCCGGACCGAGATGGACTGGGCGATCCGGCAGGGCGCGATGGTGGTCTGGGCGCCGGGCAAGCTGGTGCTGGACGCGCCCGATGCGCCGCAGGGTCCGGTCGATCCGGGGCGGCTGGCGGCCTGGCTGGCGGCGCGGATCGGCGCGACAATGATCGTGCTTCACGGCACTGTTGCGATCCCGGCGGATTGCCGCGTGACGGTGACGCGCGCCTGATCGCGCCGGCTTGCCAAGACCGGTGCGGGGCGGCAGAAGGCCGGGATGGACTACTTTCGCCCGATCGCGATGACCGACGCGGCCCGCCCGGCCGGCGCCCTGGCCCTGGTGGGGGGCTGGTGCTGGTTCGAGCGGGTCGAGCATCTGACCCGCGCCGGCAGCCGCGGCATCGTCGCCGCCGCCGATCTGCCCGACCCGCTCCGCCGCCGCCTGGTCGCGCCGCGCCCGGCGCTTTTCGGCATCGACCCGGCCCGGCCGCGGCTGATGGGGATCGTCAACGTCACGCCCGACAGCTTTTCCGATGGCGGCGCCTTTGCCGACCCTGGCCGGGCGGTGGCGCAGGGGCTGGCGCTGGCGGCGGCGGGTGCCGACCTGATCGACATCGGCGGCGAAAGCACCCGGCCGGGGTCGGCCGAAGTGCCTGCCACCGAAGAGATCGCCCGCGTCGTGCCGGTGATCGCGGGGCTGCGCCGGGCCGGCCTGTCGCTGCCGGTCTCGATCGATACGCGCAAGGCGGTGGTGGCCCGTGCCGCCTTAGCTGCCGGCGCCGATATCGTCAATGATGTCGCGGCCTTGCGCCACGATCCAGAGATGGTGTCAGAGGTCGTGGCGGGCGGCGCCGGGCTGTGCCTGATGCATGCGCAGGGCGATCCGGCGACCATGCAAAAGGATCCGCATTACCCGAACGTCCTGCTCGATGTCTTTGATTTTCTTGCCGGACGCATTGCCGCGGCCGAGGCAGCCGGGATCCCGCGCGAGCGCATCGCCATCGATCCCGGCATCGGCTTTGGCAAGACCCTGGCGCATAATCTCGCACTGATCCGCGGGCTGTCGCTGCTGCACGGGCTTGGCTGCGCGATCCTGCTCGGCGCCTCGCGCAAGCGCTTCATCGGCACGATCGGCGGCGGCGCCGCGCTGGCCTCGGCCGACCGGCGCGGGCCGGGCACCGTCGCCGTCACCCTGGCCGGGATCGCGCAGGGGGTGCAGATCCACCGGGTCCATGATATCGAGGAGACGCGGCAGGCGGTCCTGCTGTGGCAGGCGCTGCACATCGGAGAGAACCCATGACACGACGGCTTTTCGGCACCGACGGGGTGCGCGGCACCGCCAATTCCTGGCCGATGACGGCCGAGATGGCCTTGCGGCTGGGGGCGGCGGCGGGGTGCTATTTCCGCACCGACAACCGCAACGGCCACCGCGTGGTGATCGGCAAGGACACCCGCCTGTCGGGCTACATGCTGGAAAACGCGCTGACCGCCGGGCTGACCTCGACCGGGATGAACGTGCTGCTGCTCGGCCCGGTGCCGACGCCGGCGGTCGGGTTCCTCACCCGCTCGATGCGGGCCGACCTCGGCATCATGATCTCGGCCAGCCACAACCCCGCGCCCGACAACGGCATCAAGTTCTTCGGCCCCGACGGCTTCAAGCTGAACGACGAGGCCGAGGCCGAGATCGAGCGCATCGTGGCGCAGGAGATCGACCTGGCCGCGCCCGACCACATCGGCCGCGCCCGCCGGGTCGACGACGGGCTTGGCCGCTATGTCGAATATGCCAAGACCACCTTTCCGGCGCGCGGCAAGCTGTCGGGCCTGAAGGTGGTGATCGACTGCGCCAATGGTGCCGCCTACCGCGCCGCACCGCAGGTGCTGTGGGAACTCGGCGCCGAGGTGATCCCGATCGGGGTGGCGCCGAACGGCCTCAACATCAATGACGACTGCGGATCAACCCAGACCCGGACCTGCGCCGAGGCGGTGGTGGCGCATGGCGCCGATCTCGGCATCTCGCTTGATGGCGATGCCGACCGGGTGATGATCATCGACGAGGCCGGCCGGGTCGCCGACGGCGACCAGATCATGGCGCTTTTCGCCGCACGCTGGGCGGCCGAGGGGCGGCTGAGGGGCGGCGCGCTGGTTGCCTCGGTGATGTCGAACCTCGGGCTGGAGCGGTTCCTGGACGGTCACGGCCTGCGCCTTGAACGCGCTCCGGTCGGCGACCGCTATGTCGTCGAACGGATGCGCGAGGGCGGCTTCAACCTCGGCGGCGAGCAGTCCGGTCATATCGTGATGACCGACTATGCCACCACCGGCGACGGGCTGATCGCCGGCCTGCAGTTTCTCGCCGCGATGGCCGAGACCGGGCAGCCGGCCAGCGCGCTGGTCCATCAGTTCGATCCGGTGCCGCAGCTCTTGCGCAACGTGCGCTACCGGGCCGGGCAGGAACCGCTGGCGGCGGCCGAGGTGCAGGCGGTGATCGCCGGGGCCGAGGCGCGGCTGAACGGGACCGGGCGGCTTTTGATCCGCAAGTCGGGCACCGAACCCCTGATCCGGGTGATGGCCGAATGCGAGGACGAGGCCCTTCTGGCCGATGTCGTCACCGGCATCGTCGCCGCGGTCGAGGCGGCGGTCTGAGATCAGCCCCCGGCACGGGCCCGGTCGGTGCCGGCCACCAGCTTCGGGCGCGGCGCGCGGTGCCGCACCGGGGCCGGGGCCGGACGCACCGGGGGCGCCAGCGCGGCAAGGCGGCGGTCCATGATCCGTCGCCAGTGTTTCGGCACCAGCGCGAGCACCGCCATCACCGGCAGCGGCCAGGGCAGAAGCGGCGCCTGACCGCCCGGTGACAGCACCAGATCGGGATAGGGCCGCGAAGGATTGGCGTGGTGATCGGCATGGCGCGGCGCGTTCAGCATCATCAGCGCCGACAGGGGATGCGGCGCATCCCAGCTGTGGCGCGGCCCGGCCGGCTCGTATCCGCCATCGGGCAGGGGCCGGCGCAACAG
>PHEC01000109.1 GCA_002841115.1 Alphaproteobacteria bacterium HGW-Alphaproteobacteria-6
TCGTGCCCCAGGCGACAAGTTCGCGGTGGAGCTTGTAGGCGAAGCGCGAGAGCACGAGCCGCGAGGCCTGCACATGCCCGATCGAGGCCGAGACATTGCCGTTCATCGGATACATCGACCCCTGGCAGCCCGCGCACCAGAACATCTCGTCGATCGGCAGCTTCGCGGTCGAGGCGACGCAGTCGGCCGCACAGGCAGCGAGCGCCAGCGGGTTGGCGAAGAGCACGGCCTCGGGATTGATGATCGCCGTGAGCTCGGAATCCTGCCACAGCGGATCGATCTCGGAGATGTAGAGGATGTCGATCGAGCCCGATTCCAGGCACAGGAAATCGGCGACGATCTCCATCCAGTAGATCAGCGGATAGGCATACCAGTGGACGTGCCAGCTCGAATAATACTGGCTCGCACCGCCCACCGCCGAGGGACCCGAGATCGAGCGAAAGCCGATATCGAAGCCCGGATCGAGTTTCATGCCGCCGAGGTTCACGAAGCACCACGGCTTCATGCTGACATCGGCAAGCCGCACCGGTTCCCAGAAGCCCATCGCGATCCCGGGCCTCAGACCGCACAGGCACACCGGCAGATCTGGGTTATCGGGATCGGGCCGGCTCGACGGCCAGATGTCCAGCCCGCCGATCGAGATCGGGAACAGGCACGACCAGCAGATGTCGGTGATCGGGTTGACGAAGCTGCCGGTGCAGCGACCGGGACCGGCATCGGCCATGGCGGGCGTTGCGGTGGCGAGACCAAGAATGGCGGTCAGAACGAGCGCCAGCTTTCTTAAGTGCGTCATCGGGCTGTCCTCCTTCTCGGTGGCAGCGCGATTTCGCTGATTTCGAGCAGGCGGCCCTGCTGGCGCACGCGTGCGGGCACCGACCTGATCCCGAACCTTTCCGTGAGCTTGCCGCCCTGGTCGAAATAGAAGCGGCGCTGGCGGGCCTTCATGAGCTCGAGCGGCGCGCCCTTCACCAGGATCAGCTTGGCATTGGCGTCCTGCTTGAGCGCCCAGGCGAGCTGGCCCGGATCGTCGCCGTCGAGGAACAGGAGATCGGCGCGAAGGCCGACGCTGTCGAGCGGATTGACCCTCGTGCCAGCGGCATGGATCAGCTCGCCCTTTGCCCCGCGGATATCGGCAGCGAGCGTAATCGTCGGATCGAAGTGCCAGCGCCGGGCTTCGCTGGCCCGGACGATCCCGGCGACGGGGTCGGGCCGGTTGACCCGCGCGATCGTGCGGCGCTTCAGGTCTTCATTGAGCCGCGTGGTCTCGCCTGAACGTTCCATCTGCGTCAGGCGCGAATGGATCTGTTCGAGGAGGTCGCGCTCGATCACGGGAAACACCGTGCCGCGCTGGCCATAGTCGCGCGCCAGTGCATGAGAGGGACAGAGCAGCACTGCAAGCAGGGTTGCGGGGAGGATGAGCTTGCTCACAGGATCGCCCTCCCGCTGCCAAGGATCTGGCCACGGCAGACGAAGCCGATCTCTGCGTAGCGGCTGTCGAGGCCGCGGGGATGGCTGGTCCCGGTGTAGAAGCAGCCGTCGGGGATCGGTCCTTCGGGGCCTTTGTGTAGCGCAATGCCGAGACGGGTCTCATCGAGCCGCGCGGCGATCTTGCGACCGTTGATGAAGACCTCGTGACCGCGGTGGCTCACGACATCGCCCGGCACGCCGAGCACTCGTTTGCCGAAGAGCTGCGCGCCATTTCCGAAATGCACTTCAACGAGTCTGCTTGCCGGCGGCTCGAAGAAGATCAGGCTGCCGCGCTCGATCCGCGCGTGCTTGTCGAGCCAGAAAGCCCAGTTGGGCAGGCTCGGGCTGGCATTGATGAGGAAGGCATGGTCTTTCGCGAAGGCGTCGACCGCGCCCCATCCGAGGGGCAGCAGCACCAGTCCGGTCAGGACCAACGGCCGTTTGATCGTGCGGACAAGACGAGAGGCAAAGTGCGTCACTGACCGCCTCCCTGCTCAAGCTGGCGGGCGATCCGTGCGCGCAGTTCATCGGTAGCATCGGGGGCATCGCCCGCGAGCACCGCTTCGCCGACCAGCACCACGCGGCCACCGGTCCCCATTTCTGCAACGGCGCGCTCGGACGCCTGGAGGAAGGTAAGCACGCGCGCCTGACTGGCTTCGGGATCCTGCTCTGCTCGCGCTTCGGCATCGACGAAAGCCGCGATGGTCTCGGCAAGCCGGACGGTGACGATCTGCTGGCGCGGCTCGGACAGCTCGCGGCTGACCCAGGCTGCCCAGAACAGTCCGACCACGAGCGCGAGCACGCCGAGAATTCTCAGCAACAGCGGGCGATTAAAAGATTGTAATCTGCGCGTCTCAATCACGGTTTGCCTCCCGGGCCGGATGGTTGTCGAGATCGGCCGCGAGCCGCTTCAGGAAGCGCGGCATGCGAAACAGCGTCACCGCGCCAGCGAGCACGAGAAAGCAGCCCTTGAGGTCCTGGCTGAACAGGCTGCGGCGCAGGCCGTCGGCCTCAAGGTAGCGGTCCGACAGATTGGCGAGCTGGGTGAAGAGGCCGCCAAGGTCCCAGCCTGCAACGAACAGGAACAGCCCGAGCGGCAATCCCAGCACGATCAGCAGCGAAGTCGCCGCAAAGCGTGCGGTCTCGATGAGGACGAAGCAGCTCCCTTGCAGGAACGGCAGCAGGCTGCGGAGATTGGCCGGAGGTGTCCGGTCGACTAGATGTGAGACCATCATTGTCCGCCTCCCGCCACGATCCGGATGGCGTCGGCGAGGCTGTGTCCGCGCCGCTCGCAGTCCTGGATCGCGGCATAGGTGTCGGGATCGGAGGAGTAGATCGTCGCCGAGAAGGGATCGAGCACGAGCCGGCCGACCGCCTCGGTCTCGGGACCCTTGATGAAAACCTCGCTGTACTCGGTCCCCGAACGCTTGAGGCTGCGGATCAGCGTCTCGGTGCGGTCGTCCATGTCGAGCCGCGCGTTCGCCCTGAAATCGGCGATCGTCTCGGCCTTCTGCTGGAGCACCAGCATCCAGTCACTGTTCTCGAGCGCGGCGCGCGCGCCATCGGACTTGTAATAGTCATTGAGGGACTGGGTCGCGGTGGCGAGCGCGCCGCCGTACTTGCGGGCAGTGCGGGCATAGGTCTCGACGAACTCGCCCATCGACCCGCCCTTGAGCATGGCCCAGGCCTCGTCGATCAGCAGCAGCTTCTTGGTTGCTCGCGACGAGCGGGTCATCGCCTGGCTGGTCATGAACATGATCGCCGAAAGGACGACGCTGCGCAGTTCCTCGCGGCTTGCGAGATCGCTCATCTCGAAGACGGTAAAATCATCGTCGAGCGCGAAGCTCGCCTTGCCTGCAAAAAACCCGCCGTAGCTGCCGCCGCGGCAGAAGGGCGCGATCGCGGTGGCGAGATCGCGGCCCGCCTCGCTTTCCGATCCATGGAGTGCATACGCGACATCGTCGACCGATGCGCCGCTTCCGAGGGCCTCCCAGGTCGCAGTCACGGCCCGGTCGATCAGTCCGCGTTCGGTGTCGCTCGGTGCAGTGCCCGGTCGCGCCATCTGGCCGACGATGGCCTTGATCATGGCAAAGCAGTCGAGGCGGTAATCCTCGTCTTCGTGCGCGCGGGCATCGTCGACCATCGAGAAGGGGTTCAGGGAAAAGCCCGAGGCGAGCGTGAACTCGACGAAGCGTCCGCCCTGCAGTTTGACCGAATGCTCGAAGCTGCGCCCGTCATCGATCACCACGACCTTGGCGCCCGCGCCGCGCAGTGCGGCGCAGAGTTCCTGCAGCAGCACCGACTTGCCCGAGCCCGACTTGCCGCAGATCGAGATATTGTGGTTGCCGGCACCGTTCTCGAATGGCGACCACCAGAAAGGCTGGCCGCGGCGGCCGACGAGCAGCAGGTGCGGGATCACGCCGCCGAGATATTCCCCCTGCATCGGCGCGATATGCGCCGCCGTCGTCGAGAGCATGGTCTTGAGGCGCTTTAGCCGCGCCATGTCGTCGGCGAGGCCATCGGCAAGGCTCAGGGGAAAGGCAGCGACGAGACCCTGCAGCTGGAGGAAGCGCTCGTCGGCCAGATCCCAGCCCGCTGCCTTGTAGATCGCCTTGATGATGCGTTCGTGCGCGTCGCCCTGGCCGAGCGGCGAGATGCTGGTGAGCCCGTAGAACAGCTTCACGAGCTTCTTGCCGGCCTGGAGTTCGGCCTGGACGTGGCGCCATTCGGCCGACTGTTCGGCGAGCTTGGGGAGAAAGCGCGCGCTCTTGGTCTGGCTGAGGCTGGTCGTGCGCATGAACTTGAAGCCCGCGCGCGCCGAGGCGGCTTCCTGGTCGGGGTAGACCAGGCACAGCATGGTCGCCGTCGGACAGGGGAAGCGCAGCTTGTCGGTGAACATGTCGCCGATGAGCCGCGCGCATTCCCAGGGCGCCCAGCGCTCAGGCGTAGAACGCACGGCATAGTGGCGCACGTCGAAATGGTCGGGATAGCATTCGCCGACTTCGGGATTGCCCTCTTCGTCGCGGCCGGTCTCGCGAAAGCGCTCGGTCCTGAGGATCAAGCGATCGTCGCCGACCTCGAGCTCGATGTCGCGGCGGATGGCCTGGACATCGAGCGTATCATGCGGGTTCCACGCATGGATATCGGTCTCGTGCGCAGTGGTCGGCGAAGTAAGCTCGTCGATCAGCGCCAGCAGCCCGCCCGGACGCAGTTCTTGCGCGTGCAGTCCGAGCGAATGGAGCATGCCCATCAGCCCTTCGCGGCATTCGGAGAGTTCGGCATCGGTTACGCTGCCGGGCACCGGCACGCCGAGCGAGACGATCAGTCGGACGTTGCGGGCATGGAAGGGCGCATGCGCCGAGCCCGAATTCCAGACGAGATCGTAAAGGCGCCTGGTACGCGCCCTGGCGATGGCCTCATAGATCCCGCCCTGCTCGTAGCGCGGAGCGAACCAGGGGCCGACCACGCTGCCGATACGCGGAGATGCGAAGTTCAGGACCTGAAGGCAGGCACCCTGCGGCAGGCCTTCGGAGAAGAACTGCCCGAGGATCTCGCCGGTCCGTTCGTCGGCCCCGATCAGCGGGGTGACTTCGAGCACGAAGCCCTTCGAGCGGGCATTGCGGTAGAGCTTCGCCCCCTCGTCATAGACCCTGTAGGGCAGCCAGTCCGAGAGCATGTCGAGTCCGAAATGCGCTTGCGGCTTTTCGGCGCGTGCCGTGTCGGCAAACAGGCCCCGCGAGAGCGCATCGCGCGCGGCAGCAAGGGATAGCGTCACTGGCTCTCTCCTTCTTGTGTGTCAGGGTGGGGGACCGGCTCGCGGGGAGGGGAAAACGAGCCGGGTCCCCCGGGTTCCGGCGCGTCAGCGCCGGGCATCGCCGGAACGGGCTGTGAGGGGATAAACAGCTGTTCCGGCAATGTGTCTGTTGGTTGAAAATCGGGTGCGGGGTTGCCCTCGCGTGTCGCGGCAATGGTCGATGCCAGCGAGCGCAGGACTTCGCGGCGGCCCTGTGGGGCGCGCCAGCCTGTCCCTGTCTGATCGGGCAGCGTCAGGTGAACGACGCGCGCCTCATGGTCGCGGCCCGCCGCGTCACGGTAAGGCGTCAGCACGACCTGCAGGCGGCGAACCGCTTCTCCGGTCGTGGTCAACCTCCGATGCGCGTCAGACGTGTCAGCCTTTTCGATGCCGGTCGCCCCGGCATCGATCGCGGAGGTCGGCGCACAGGTCCCTTCGGGAGCGCGGCAGGCAAAGCTGCCCTTCACGTTTCCGCCAAGGCTGGCGCAGCCACTGGCCAGAAGAAGTGGCGCGGCGAGCGCCATGGAGTGCAGGATCGGGAGCCGGCTCATTGCGCCTCTCCCTTCCCCTCGGCGACGAAGCGGCGGATCGCTGCGGCATCGCGGTAGCCATGAAGCACCGCCCCATCGCGGGCGCGCACGATGACCGGAGTTCCGGCAAATCCGTTGGCCTTCGCAAAGGCTTCGTTGGCATCGAGCGCCTTGGCGTCCTTGCAGGTCTTGCCGGTTGTCGGAGCCTGGCCGGCATAGGCCGCATGCAGCGCCTCTGCCGGATCCCTGGCGCACAGCACCGCCTCGGAGATGCTGCGGCTCGCCGCGCCGAAGATCGAGATCGGTCGCTCTTCGACATGGACCCTGGCCTTGGCAAGTTCGCCTGCCAGGCGCTGGCAGTACCCGCACTGGAAATCCGAGAAGACGACCAGGCGTTCGCCCTTGGGGTTGCCCCAGTGGATCGCGCCCGCAGCCGGAAGCGACGAGAGGTCGACATGGCTGGCGGCCGCCTGGACGGGCTCTTCTTCGCGTCCCGCCGGCGCGTCGCTGGCTACGCGCGCCGCACCGGCCGCAAGCAGGTCGGGGTTGAGTTCGAGCAGGCGTGCTGCGGTCACGTCGCGCCGCTCTTCCATGTCGTAGAGACGGCCGACGAACAGGTAGCGGGCGGTCTCGTCGATGTAGAACAGCGTATCGCCCGAGACGACTTCGCACCAGGGGCCAAGCGTATCGCAACTGATCGCATCGATCGGGGTCTTGGGCAGCCGCAGCTTCAGCGCCTGCGCGACATCGCTGGCCAAGCCCGCGGCGCTTGCAGGCATAGCGGTAACGGCCGAGACTCCGAGCGTCAGCACGGCGGCGGCGCTCGAAAGGGCAAGCGCAAGGTGGGCGGCGCGGGCCTTCAGGCCCGGCCGGTGTTCATTGTAGTTCATTTGGAGGGGCTCCTGACGTGGACGCCGTCGAGAAAGACGATCTCGACCTCGATGCCGGTCGGCATCTCGACGACGGGTTGGTATTGTTCGGCGCGTTCGATGAGGTATCGGCTGACGGTGTCGGCAGCCTCGCCGGCACCCTGACCGAAGCCACCGGCGAGAATGTCGGTCGGCGACAGCGCCTCGCGCTTGCCGTCGCTGCCGATCTGGCCGGCGAAGATGCCGTTGGCGTTTGCAGAGAATCCGCGCCCGAAGCCGCCGACGATCCCGGCCAGCAGTGCCTGGCTGACAAGGCTGCCTTCGCGGCTGACCACGCGGCCGCGCACGCCCGACTTTCCGGCAAAGGAGATGAACCCCTTGACCTCGCTCACCGCGAAACGGCCGCCGGGCTGCGCGCAGGTCATGCGCACCAGCTTGACGTAGACTTTCTCGGCCGAGAGATCGCCGCGTGCCGCGCCGTTGACGAGGCAACCGGTGATGTCGGTTGTGAGCAGCTTGTTGCCGCGCATCACCGATCGGGCCGGTCCGGTGATCCGGAGCACCACGGGAAGCGGATCGCTCTGGCTGGCAACGCCGGTCGAGGCGTCGACACCGACGATGACCGTTGCCGGAGCGTAACTGTTGGGCGGAAGGTAATCGCGGCTCGCTTCGAGCAGCAAGGCTGGCGCAGTCTCTGCCGCACGCGGCTTGCCGTCTTTGCCCGTTTCCGCGCCGAAACTCATCAGGCTGAGCTGCCCGCCCTGCGGTTCCGGCGCTCCTTGCGGTGGCTGGACGGCCCCGCCCGTTCCGACGCCGGGGCCATAGGCAGGTGGCGGTGGCAGCGGCGGCGCGGTTGCAGGCGCTTTTGCAGCGTCGCTGAGCTGTGACCGCAGATTGGCGTTCTCGGCCGAGATCGCGTCGATTGCCGCCTGGCCGTCGGAGCGCATCTGCGCGTTCTCGCTGCGCAGGGCTTCGAGCTCCTGCTCGATCTCGGGGCGTGGCAACTGGGCCTGCTGCAGATCCTTGATCGCGCGGCCCTGTGCATCGAGCCGGTTGCCGTAGCTCGCGACGAATTCGCGCTGCGAGAGGTTGCGATTGACAAGGCCGCCGGTGTCGATCGTCGTCGCACCATTGGCATCACTGCCAGCCTCGTCGCCATCGCCGCCGAAGATGAACATCCCGCCGCCGATAAGCGCGATAGCCCCGATCCCGGCGAGCAGCATCTTCTGGCGCTGCGCGATCTGCGAATTGAGGTTGCGCCGTCCGCTTTCACGCGCTTCCGGCGAGCCTGGCAGAGGCCTCTTTTCAGCGTCCTTCTGTGTTGCCTCGGCCATCAGTCGAGCCCTCCCTTGGCAAAGACAAGGAAGGCGCTGGTGGCTTCACCGGGAGCGAGTGCATCGCGGCCATAGGCAAAGGCGAGTGCGCCTGCCGGACCTTCGCGCTCGGAGCCAAGCGCAAGGCTTTCCTGGCCGAGGTTGCGCACGAGGAAGCGCTGTCCGGTCAGTTCATCGCCCTGGTATTCAGCGACCAGCTGGACCTCGATCCCGCCGGTGCGGCGCGGTGCCGACAGTTCGGCGCGGGCGGTGAAACCGGGCAGGACGGCATCGCTCGCCATCGCCTCGATCAGGCGGATCGCCGCGTCCTCCGGCCCGGTCTCGGTCTCCCATTCCGCAGCCTCGCTTTTCGCGAGCGCGGGATTGGTGATGAAAAGCTGCATCGCTTCCTCGCCGCCGAGGCGGCAGGCGAACTTGTAGACGTACCCTGCCTTGCTGGTCGCAAAGAAGCTGACCCGGGCAGCAGCAAATTGCGTGGGCACGGAGATATAGATGTCTCCGCGCACCGGCTCGTGCGTCACCTGGAAGTCGTTGTAGGGAAAGCCGCTCGCGATCTTCGAGACATTGGCAAAGCCGTCATCGATGAGCGCAATCCGGGTGAGTTCGCCGCGGGCGAGCTCGCAGTCGATGGTCGCGTTGTCGGCGGCCTCCACGAACTGGTCGGCATGCGCCGGGACAGGCGCGAGCGCGAAGGCAAGCACGGCAAGGCCGGTCAGCTTGAGCCCGGGATCAGGGCGCCGCGTTGCGCCAATCGCGAAACAGGCAAGGCCGGTTCCGGCAAGCGCAGCAGCGAATGGTGATGGGAGAAGGCTCATTGTCCAGGTTCCTCCTTGTCGGTGGGAAGTTGTTCGAAGCCGGCGAGCGCGAGGCTGAGGCCGCGCTTGGACCAGCGGAAACGGAAGGAGCGGCGCTGGCTCGCGATCACCTGCGCGCCGACAAAGGTCTTGAGCGTGCCGGTGACGGTCGAGGTCAGGGCCCTGGGGTCGACATGCATCTCCGCGATCACGAAGGCCTGGGAAATGTCCGAGCCGCGCTGTTCCTCGACGATCCGGACGAGCTCGGCCTTGAGGCGGCCGTGTGCGGCGGGATCGGCGAGCTTCAGGATGTTCGCCATCCAGTAGTCGAGGCTTTCGGGTGCCCGGTTGAGGAGCATCAGCGCCGTGTCGCGGGTGACGAGCTCGAGATAAGGCGCGTCGATCCCGCCGCTCGAGACGGTGATCCGCTCGGCGGTGATCGGCACCAGCACGAGCCTCTCGTCGCGGGTCACAGCGGCACCGAGGCTGACCAGCGTGGTCAGGCCAAGCACGCCCGCCAACACGGCAAAGCGGTTGCGTTGCCGCAGGTAGGCCTGCGCCTGTTCGTGTGCGAATTCTGCTCGCATGGTTCGCCTCCCTCAGCCCGCCAACAGGCGGCAGTGGGAGGGCGGCGTGGCCTTCAGCCCGAGAAAGCTCCCGGGGAGGTACCAGTACGCAGCATGCACCAGTGCCGAACCGGCGCCGCGTGCCTTCGCCTTCCGCAAGGCAAACCAGGCTCCGACGGCCAGGCCGATGCCGATGAAGATATGCTGCGCGAGAATGCCCCAGGCGAAGGGAATGAGAATCCCTGCAAACTCGTCGATGGTCCAGAAGCCGATGAGCTCCGGATCGTCGAGCCGCCGTGGAACGAGGTACCTGTCGGTCATGATGCCGCCCTCCTGTCGTGACCGTATCCGCTGATCAGATGACCGCGGTCACGACCGAGGTGACGATCGGCACGCCGGTGCCGACACCGATCCCGACGCCGACCGGCACCGCGACCTGGCCGAGCGAGAAGCGCCCGGAGGCGAGACCGATCAGACCGCCCGCAAGGCTGAGTACGGTGATGATCTTGCCGCCCGATCCTTCGAGGAAGTCGGTGAACTTCTGCAGCGCGGGATCGAAGGTGGTGTCGGCGCCAGCATAGGCAGCACCGGCGCAGGCCAGCGCCACGCAGGCCGGGAGGATGTAGTCACGGCCACGAGCACGGTTGGTCGTGCGCTGCAGGGCCGGAAGGGCAGTCTTGGTGGTCATGGATGGAAACTCCGAGGGATTGAACATCAGCCAGCGATGCGTTCGCTGTATGTTCTTTCCTCTCCCCGGACCCGGGCTGTAGGAAATCGGGAACTGGATTTTTGGGGGTTCCGACCAAGCAAAAAGCGACATCGGAAGGTGCGCTGGCCGGGATTCGCGCTGGCTGATCGCGCAGCAGCGCTGACTGTGCCGACTATAGCGCGAAGAGTGCCGCAATACGCGCGGACGCGACCGAGATTCGCTCGAATCGTCGAAGGAAGCTGATTCGCTCCTTCCTATATGTTCTCTAATTGTTCTTTTTGTTTTCCTACAGGCTTCCTTCGCGGCTAGCCGGTGAGTCGATCACTTCTAGAGATAAGGATTCGTCGATGACCAACATGGCGCTCTTTGCCGAACAACAGGTTCGCGCCGACCTCGCCCGGCTGCTTTTGGCCGCCGTCGAAGCCAGCGGCCGTGCCCGCTGCGAAATCGCGCGCGACGCGCAGATCCATAAAGATGCCCTGCGCCGCGTCCTTGCCGGCGAACGCTCAGCCAGCCTCGGTGAAGCCTTGCGCATTCTTGCCGCAAGCGGCGTCGCGCCGCATGCGCACCTGCTCCTGTTCCTCGTCAGCAGCGGCGATCACGCAATTGCGTGGTTGCAGTCAGACCTCGCGCAGTTCTTCGAGGACTTTTCCGGCGAGCTGCCTTCAGCGCTCGAGCGTGTCCTGGGCAACCAGGTTCACGACGTGAAGCCGCGTTGGGCCAAGGGCACCGCGCACCGCGTCGCCCGCCTGCTCTCCGACCATATCGATGAGCTCGAGCGCAAAGATGCGCTGCTCGGCGACGTCTTTGCCGGTGCCGAGGGAGGCCACCGTGGGTGAAGAGATCGACAAAGGAGCGACAGAGCCCCGCAGGGTCACCCGGCTCATTCGCCTGCCCGAAGTCCAGCACCGCGTAGGGCGTAAGCGCTGTCCGGCCCCCACCTTGCGTGGGTGATGCCCAGCGTGGAGTTTGCGCGGCCTGATTTAGGCCGAGGCGCTACTCCTATGATAATCCCA
>PHEC01000284.1 GCA_002841115.1 Alphaproteobacteria bacterium HGW-Alphaproteobacteria-6
GTGACGATCACGTCCTGGGCGCCCGCCGTACCCGCAGGCGTGGTGGCGGTAATCGTGGTCGGGCTCACAACGGTGACGCCGGTGGCTGCCGCACCGCCGATGGTCACCGCCGTCGCGCCGGTGAAGGCGGTGCCGGTGATGGTGACGGAGGTGCCGCCGGCGGCCGGGCCGCTGGTGGGACTGATGGCCGTCACCGTGGGTGCGGCGATGTAGGTGTACATGCCGACGCCGGTGCCGCTGCCACCGGGCGTGGTGACGATCACGTCGCGCGCACCCGCGCTGCCAGCCGGCGTGGTGGCCGTGATGGTGGTGGGATCGACCACCGTGATGCCGCTGGCCGCGGCGCCGCCGATGGTCACCGCGGTGGCACCGGTGAAGTTGGTGCCGGTGATGGTGACGGAGGTGCCGCCTGCGGCCGGACCGCTGTTGGGACTGACGGCGGTCACGGTCGGGGCGGCGATGTAGGTGTACAGGCCGCTGCCGGTGCCGGAGCCGACCGGGTTGGTGACGACCACATCCCTGGCGCCGGCCGCGCCGGCCGGTGTGGTAGCCATGAGGGTGGTGTCGTTCACCACCGATATCCCGGTGGCGGCGGCGCCGCCGATGGTCACGGCGGTCGCGCCGGTGAAGCTGGTACCGGTGATGGTAACGCTGGTGCCGCCCGCGGTCGGACCGTTGGTGGGGCTGATCGCCGTCACCGTCGGCGCGGCGATGTAGGTGTACAGGCCGCTGCCGGTGCCGCTGCCGCCGGGCGTGGTGACGATCACGTCGCGCGCCCCTGCCGTACCCGCCGGGGTGACGGCGTTGATGGTGGTGGGGTTGACCACCGTGACGCCGCTGGCCGCCGCGCCGCCGATGGTCACCGCGGTGGCCCCGGTGAAGCTGGTGCCGGTGATGGTCACCGAGGTTCCACCGGCCGTTGAACCGTAGCCGGGACTGACGCCGGTCACGGTCGGGGCGGCGACGTAGGTGTACAGGCCGCTGCCGGTGCCGCTGCCGCCGGGCGTGGTGACGATCACGTCGCGCGCACCCGCCGTGCCCGCCGGGGTGACGGCGGTAATGGTGGTGGGATTGACCACCGTGATGCCGGAGGCGGCCGCGCCGCCGACGGTCACCGAAGTCGCGCCGGTGAAGTTGGTGCCGGTGATGGTAACGCTGGTGCCGCCCGCGGTCGGACCGCTGGTGGGGCTGATCGCCGTCACCGTCGGTGCGGCGATGTAGGTGTACAGGCCGCTGCCGGTGCCGCTGCCGCCGGGCGTGGTGACGATCACGTCCCGCGCACCCGCCGTGCCAGCCGGGGTAACCGCAGTGATGGTGGTGGCATCGACGACGGAAACGCCGCTGGCCGCCGCGCCGCCGATGGTGACCGAGGTCGCACCGGTGAAGTTGGTGCCGGTGATGGTGACCGTGGTACCGCCGGCCGTGGGGCCGCCGGTGGGACTGACGGCGGTCACGGTCGGGGCGGCGAGATAGGTGAACAGGCCGGCGCCGGTACCGCTGCCGCCGGGCGTGGTGACGACCACATCCCTGGCACCCACCGCG
>PHEC01000110.1 GCA_002841115.1 Alphaproteobacteria bacterium HGW-Alphaproteobacteria-6
CCGCCGCGGCGCGGCCGTCCCGGCCAAGGCCCGCGCCACCGCCGCCGCCGGCCCGCCGGATGCCGAGACCTTCGCCGCCGCCTCGGCCGGCGCCGCCAACCCGGCGCTGGCGGACTGGCGCAAGGCGGGACCGGGCCGCGACCGCTGAACCCGCCCGCCTTGCGGCTTCTTCGTTGCGACAATACCCCGGGGGGAGGGGCGCCCGGCACGGGCGACCCTGGGGGCAGCGCCCCCCCTTGCCCCCATTGAAGCCCCGCACAAACCTGCTGCCGCCCGCGGCATTGTTGCACAGCCCATTGGCGCGGCGCCGGCAAGGCCCTATGCTCGGGCCATGATAAACGAACTAGGCCATTTCACCCTGATCCTCGCCTTCATCCTGGCGATCGTGCAATCGGTGCTGCCGCTCTGGGGGGCGCAGACCGGCTGGCGCGGCGGCATGGCGGTGGGCGGGCCGGCGGCGAGCTTGCAGTTTCTCTGCCTCGCGGTCTCCTTCGCCGCCCTCACCCATGCCTTCGTGACCTCGGATTTCTCGCTGCGCATCGTCACCGAGAACTCGCATACGCTGAAGCCGATGCTCTACAAGGTCTCCGGCGTCTGGGGTAATCACGAGGGCTCGATGCTGCTCTGGGTGCTTATCCTAGCCGGCTTCGGCGCCTCGGCGGCCTGGTTCGGCGATGCCCTGCCGCCGGGCCTGCGGGCCCGGGTGCTGGCGGTCCAGGGGATGGTCGGGGTCGCCTTCATCGGCTTTGTGATCTTCACCTCGAACCCGTTTGAGCGGCTCGCCTTCCCGCCCTTCGACGGGCAGGACCTCAACCCCCTGCTGCAAGACCCCGGCCTCGCCTTCCATCCGCCCTTCCTCTATCTCGGCTATGTCGGCCTATCGATGGCGTTTTCCTTCGCCGTCGCGGCGCTGATCGAGGGCCGGGTCGATGCCGCCTGGGGGCGCTGGGTGCGGCCCTGGACGCTGGCGGCCTGGGTCTTTCTGACCATCGGCATCGCGCTCGGCTCGTGGTGGGCCTATTATGAGCTGGGCTGGGGCGGCTTCTGGTTCTGGGACCCGGTGGAAAACGCCTCGTTCATGCCCTGGCTGATCGCCGCCGCCCTGCTGCACTCCGCCATCGTCGTGGAAAAGCGCGAGGCGCTGAAGGCCTGGACCATCCTTCTGGCGATCCTCGCCTTCGGCTTTTCGCTGATCGGCACCTTCATCGTGCGCTCGGGCGTGCTGACCTCGGTCCATGCCTTCGCCACCGATCCGACCCGCGGCATCTTCATCCTGGCGATCCTCGCCGTCTTCATCGGCGGCGCGCTGACGCTTTACGCGGCGCGGGCCGGCGCACTCGAGTCGCGCGGCGTCTTCGCCACGGTCAGCCGCGAATCGGCCCTCGTTCTCAACAACGTCCTGCTCGCGGTCGCCGCCTTCGTGGTCTTCATCGGCACCGTCTGGCCGCTGGTCGCCGAACTCGCCTTCGACGCCAAGCTGTCGGTCGGCGCGCCGTTCTTCGACCTCGCCTTCACCCCC
Organism: Alphaproteobacteria bacterium HGW-Alphaproteobacteria-6; assembly: GCA_002841115.1. Taxonomy (GTDB): domain Bacteria; phylum Pseudomonadota; class Alphaproteobacteria; order Rhodobacterales; family Rhodobacteraceae; genus Albidovulum. The sequence continues at coordinate 1,520 of PHEC01000110.1, forward strand.
TTCATGGTGGCGCTGGCGATCCTTCTGCCGCTCGGCGCGGTGTTGCCGTGGAAGCGCGGCTCCCTCGCGCGCGGGATGCGGCCGGTGCGCGGTGCGCTGATCCTGTCGCTGGCGCTGGGGGCGCTGGTCTTCGCCTTCCAGACCGGGCGTTCGGCGCTGGCCCCGGTCGGGGCGGCCCTCGGGCTCTGGCTGATCGCCGGGGCGGCGGCGGAACTCTGGCTGCGCGCCGGTGGCCGCGCGATCCGCCTGACCCGGTTGCCGCGCGCCGACTGGGGCAAGGCCACCGCCCATGCCGGGCTTGGCGTCACCTTCATCGGCATCGCTTTGCTGACCGCCTGGGATGTCGAGGATATCCGGGTGGCCGAAGTCGGCGACAGCTTTGATGTCGCGGGCTACCAGATCACCTTCGCCGGGGTCGAGGAGGTGGCGGGGCCGAACTACCTGTCGACCATGGCAACGATGCGGATCAGCCGCGGCGGCCGCGAGGTGGCGGTGCTTCATCCCGAAAAGCGGGTCTATCCGGTGCAGGCGATGCCGACCACGGAGGCGGCGATCGACAACGGCATCTGGCGCGACCTCTACCTGGTGATCGGCGATGCGCAGGACGGTGGCGGCTATGCGCTCAGGACCTATATCAAGCCCTTCGCCAACTGGATCTGGGCCGGCGCTATCCTGATGGCGCTGGGCGGCTTTTTCAGCCTCAGCGACCGGCGCCACCGGGTCGCCGCCGGTGCTCGCCGCGGCGCCGCGCCGCCGGCGGCAGCCAGCCCGGCGGAATGACCATGCGGCGCATCCCCCTGACGGCCTTCGCGCTTTTGTGGCTGGCCCTTGCCCCGGCGCTGGCGGTCGAGCCGGACGAGATCCTGCCCGATCCGGCGATGGAGGCCCGCGCCCGCAACCTCAGCCAGGGCCTGCGCTGCCTGGTCTGCCGCAACGAGAACATCGACGAATCGAACGCCGAACTGGCCCGCGACCTGCGCATCCTCCTGCGCGAAAGGCTGGTCGCCGGCGACAGCGACGCCGAGGCGGTGGCCTATCTGGTCGACCGCTACGGCGAGTTCGTGCTGTTGCGCCCGACGACGGGCGGCGCCAACCTGATCCTGTGGCTGGCCGGGCCGGCGATGCTGATCCTCGGGCTGGGCACCGCCGCAGCCTATGTCCGGCGCCGCCGCGGCCCCGGCGAGGGCGATGCCAGGGTGCCGCCGCTCAGCCCCGAGGACGAGGCGCGGCTGGCCGAGATTCTGAAAGAATGACGCGCGGTTCCGCTTTTGCCGGCGCCCCGGCGGGTTATGCTGACCGCTGACAGGCAGGAGGCAGGACCATGGACTACCGGACGATCCGATACGCGCTGGACGGCGCGGTGGCGGTGATCACCCTTGATCGACCCGAGGTGATGAACGCGCTCAACACCGCGATGCGGGCCGAGATCACCCATGCCCTGCGCGCCGCCGACGACCCGGCCTCGGGGGCGCGGGTGATCGTGCTGACCGGGCAGGGCGCGGCCTTCTGCTCGGGCCAGGACCTTGGCGATGCGGCAAGCCTGGCCGAGGTCGACCTGGAGCGGGTGCTGCGCGACGAATACGAGCCGATGCTGCGGGCGATCTGCACCGCGCGGTTGCCGGTGATCGCCGCCGTCAACGGCACCGCGGCCGGGGCGGGCGCCAATCTGGCGCTGGCCGCCGATCTGGTGATCGCCACCGAGAGCGCCTTCTTCATCGAGGCCTTCGCCCGCATCGGCCTGATCCCCGACGCCGGCGGCACCTATTTCCTGCCGCGCCAGATCGGCTTTGCCCGCGCCATGGGGGCGGCACTTTTCGCCGAGCGGATCGCGGCCCGTCAGGCCGCCGACTGGGGCCTGATCTGGGAGGCGGTCGCCGACGATGCCTTTGCCGGCCGCTGGCAGGCCCGCGCCGCGGCGCTGGCGGCCGGACCGACGGTGGCGCTGTCGGCGATCAAGACCGCGCTGCGCGCCAGTCTTGCCCATGACTTCGATGCGCAACTGGCACTCGAGGCGCGGTTGCAGGGCGATTGCGGCCGCAGTCGCGATTTCCGCGAGGGCGTCATCGCCTTTCTGGAAAAGCGAAGCCCCTCTTTCGAGGGCCGCTGATCCGCGCGCCGGCGCGGACCGGGGCATTTTGTCCGCCGCCGACAATGCCGGCTTGACCGGCGCCCGGTCCCGTCCGACAGTCGGGACAGAAGGGCGCATGGCCCGCGGGGCCGGGCAGGCCGCCGGCGGTCCCGGCTGCCGGGCCGCGTCCGTCAACCGCGACAACGGGGGGAAAGCGCCATGCGATGCATCACGGTTCTGGGGCCGTCTCAATCGGGCAAGACCGAACTGGTCGCGGCCCTTGCCGGGCTTGAGGGGCCGGGCGCGCGCAGCGAGGCCGCCGGCCATCTGGCACTGACCCGCTTCGGCTTCATGGGCGAGGACTGGTGCGCGGTCGATGTCGCCGGCGGGCCGGAATTCGCGCGGATGGGCGGGGCAGCGCTTCTGGCGGCGGATGCGGCGGTGCTCTGCGTGGCGCCCGATCCCGAAGAGGCGGTGCTGGCCGCGCCCTGGCTGCGCGCGATCGAGGCGGCCGGCACCCCCTGCCTGATCTTCGTCAACCGGATGGATGCCGCCAAGGGCCGGGTGCGCGACATCATCGCCGCGCTTCAGGCCTATTCGAGCCATACCCTGGTGCTGCGCCAGATCCCGATCCGCGAGGGCGGCCAGGTGGTCGGCGCGGTCGACCTGATCTCGGAGCGCGCCTGGCGCTACCGCGAGGGCCAGACCTCGACCCTGATCGAGATGCCTCCCGATGCCGCCGAGCGCGAGCACGAGGCGCGGGCCGAACTTCTCGAACACATGTCGGATTACGACGACGCGCTGCTGGAGGAACTGATCGAGGACCGCGAGCCGCCGTCCTCGGCCTTGTTCGCCATCGCCCGGCGCGAGACCTGCGACCGGGTGACGATCCCGGCCTTCCTTGGCGCTGCAAGCCACCGCAACGGGGTGATGCGGCTGATGAAGGCGCTGCGCCACGAGGTGCCGGGTGTCGGCGCCTTGCGCGAGCGGCTGGGGGCGAAGGACGCGCTGGCGGTCGGTTTCCACGCCCAGATCCGCAAGCATCTGGGCAAATGCACGGTGCTGCGCGCGCTCGACGAGGGCGTCGCGGCGGGGGCGCCGCTGGCCGGGGCGGGGCTTGGCAGTTTTCTCGACATCGGCGGCAAGACCGGCCCGGACCGGCTGGCGCCCGGCGAGGTCGGCATCGCGGTCAAGTCCGACCAGCTTGACGCCGGGCGGGTCTTTACCGCCGCCGCCGCCCTGCCGGTGCCGGACTGGGCGAAGGGCTGCCCGCCGGCGCTGACCCGGATCGTCACCCCGGCGCATGAGCGCGACGAGGTCCGCCTGTCGGCCGCCCTGGCCCGGCTGGCCGAGGCCGATCCGATGCTGCGGCTGGCCCCCGACGAGGCCAGCGGCCAGGCCCGGCTCAGCCTGCAAGGGCCGATGCACCTGCGCCAGACCCTGGCGACGCTGGCCGACAGCTTCGGTGTCGAGGTGCAGACCCACACGCCGACCCCGCGCTATCTGGAAACAATATCAGAATCCGTGGATGAACATTACCGCCACCGGAAACAGTCCGGCGGGGCTGGGCAGTTCGCCGACATCAGCATCACCGTCGCCCCCGCTGCCCGCGGCTCGGGCTTTGCCTTTGCCGAGGTGGTCAAGGGCGGGGTGGTGCCGAAGAACTACATCCCCTCGGTCGAGGAGGGCGCGCGCGACGCGCTTGACCGCGGCCCGCTCGGCTTTCCGGTCACCGATCTTTCGGTGACGCTGACCGATGGCAAGCATCACGCGGTCGACAGTTCCGACCACGCCTTCCGCACCGCCGGCCGGATGGGCCTGCGCGAGGCGCTGGGGCGGGCCGGATCGGTGCTGCTGCAACCGATCGAGCGGGTCGATATCCATGTGCCCTCGGTCTATGCCGGGGCGATGGTCTCGGTCATCTCGGGGCTGAAGGGGCAGGTGCTGGGCTTTGACCGCGACCCGCTCTATCGCGGCTGGGACGTGTTTCGCGCGCTTCTGCCGGCCTCGAGCGAGGAGGATCTGCAACTGGCGCTCGGCTCCTCGACGCAAGGAACCGCCTGGCACGAGGCGACCTTCGATCACTACGAAGAGATCTATGGCCGCGAGGCCGAGCGGATCGCCCGGGAACGCGCCGCCTGAACCGCCCGCCCGCGGCGCCTGCGCAGGCGTCAGACTTGCCCCGAGGCGGCCCGGTGCCGCGCAACGGGGAGAGGACCGCCATGGCCCGGGCCATCCACAGCATGATCCGCGTGCTCGACGAGGCGCGCTCGGTCGATCTCTGCCGCTTGGCCTTCGGGCTGACGCTGGCCGACCGGCTGGATTTCGACAGCTTCACCCTGATCAACCTGCACAATGCCGAGACCGGGTTCGAACTTGAGCTGACACATCGGCGCCGAACGTGCATTTCGACGATCACCCCAATGATGTCGCGATGCGCAGCCATGCCTTCGCGCAGGGCCGCGCGGTCTATCAGGCGGTCGGTACGACGCGGACCTTCGCGACGCCGCCCTATCCCTCGACCCGCAACCTCGGGACCAACCGGATGTCGGAGGATCCGCACCTCGGCGTTGTCAACACATGGGGGCAAGACCATGATATCGAAAATTTTTTCATCTCGGATGGGTCGCAGTTCACGATCGTCAGCGGCGGAGAACCCGACGCTGACGATCGTCGCACTGGCGATCCGCCAGGCCGGCCACATCGCCGCCGAGATCGAGGCCGGGTGGCTTTGATCACGGGTGGTGGTGGCACCGGCGGGGCGGCAAGGCCGGCGCCGGTGGCCGGCCCAGGCAGGTATTTTTGCCAAGATGAAAGGCGAGGGTGCCGGTCAGGGGAAAGGTGCGCGCGTTGAAGGCGCCGCGGCGATGATGGCCCCGCGCGGCCTGCCCGCGGCAGCGGGGCCGGCGTGGTTCCCGCGGCAGCGGGCCGCGTCGTGTCGTGGCGGCGGCGCGCTCAGCGGTGGCGGACGTCGCGGTAGGCGCGGCGCGCCTCACCGACGTAGAGCTGGCGCGGCCGGCCGATCTTCATCGCCGGGTCGTCGATCATTTCCTTCCACTGGCTGATCCAGCCGACGGTGCGGCTGAGCGCGAAGATCGGCGTGAACATCGAGGTCGGGAAGCCCATCGCCTCGAGGATGATGCCGGAGTAGAAATCGACGTTCGGATAGAGCTTTTTCTCAATGAAATATGGATCTTCGAGCGCGATCCTCTCAAGCTCCTTGGCGACCTGCAGGAGCGGGTTGTTGTGCACGCCGAGCAGGCCGAGCACCTCGTCGGCCGATTCCTTCATCACCTTGGCGCGCGGGTCGAAGTTCTTGTAGACCCGGTGGCCGAAGCCCATCAGCCGGAACGGATCGTCCTTGTCCTTGGCGCGGCGGATGAATTCGGGGATGCGGTCGACGGTGCCGATCTCGCGCAGCATCTCGAGGCAGGCCTGGTTGGCGCCGCCGTGCGCCGGGCCCCAGAGGCAGGCGATGCCGGCGGCGATGCAGGCGAAGGGGTTGGCGCCCGAGGATCCCGCCAGCCGCACCGTCGAGGTCGAGGCGTTCTGCTCGTGGTCGGCGTGCAGCATCATGATCCGGTCCATCGCCTTGGCCAGCGCCGGCTGGACGATGTAATCCTCGCAGGGCACGGCAAAGCACATGTGCAGGAAGTTCGAGGCGTAATCGAGGTTGTTCCTGGGATAGACGAAGGGCTGGCCGATCGAATACTTGAAGGCCATCGCCGCGATGGTCGGCAGCTTGGCGATCATCCGGATCGCCGCGACCTCGCGCTGCCATGGGTCCGAGATGTCGGTGCTGTCGTGGTAGAAGGCCGACATCGCGCCGACCACGCCGACCATGGTCGCCATCGGATGGGCATCGCGGCGGAAGCCGCGGAAGAAATAGTGCATCTGTTCATGCACCATCGTGTGATTGGTCACCCGGCTTTCGAAATCGACCATCTGCGCCTGGGTCGGCAGTTCGCCGTAGAGCAACAGGTAGCAGACCTCGAGGAAATGCGACTTGGCCGCCAGGTCCTCGATCGGGTAGCCGCGGTAGAGCAGTTCGCCCTTGTCGCCGTCGATGAAGGTGATCGTCGATTCGCAGGAGGCGGTCGAGGTGAAGCCCGGATCATAGGTGAAGACATCGCCCTGGGCATAAAGCTTGCGGATGTCGATGACATCGGGCCCGGCCACCGGCGACAGGATCGGCAGTTCGATGCTCTTGTTGTCGAAGTTCAGCGTCGCGGTGCGCCTGGTCTCGGCCATGTCCGTCCCTTTCGATGTGATCCGGGCGGCGGTCGCCGGCGCCGGACGGTGAATTCGCTCAGGCCGCGGGCGGCCTCAGGTGGTGGCGTCCCCCAGACGGGCCAGGGTCTCGTCCCGTCCGATGATCAGCATCATGTCGAAGACGCTTGGGGTCACCGTGCGTCCCGCGAGGGCTGCGCGCAAAGGGGCGGCGATCTTGCCCAGGCCGACGGCGCTGGCCTCGGCAACCGTGGCGACGGCCGCCTCGAGTGCCGCGCGATCCCAGCTAGCATTTTGCAGATGCGGCGTCAATTCCGCCAGTATACGACGGGATACCGTGTCGAGGACGGCCTGTGCGGCAGGGTCCGGGGCAAAGGGCCGTGATCCCAGGACAAAATGAGCCTTTTCAACAAGCTCCGCGAATGTCTTGGCACGGTCTTTCAGGCAGTAGAGCGCCCGCGACAGCCCGTCTTTCTGCGCCTGCGAAAGCGGCGGGGCGCCGGTCGCGTCAAGATAGGCGAGAATTTCGGGCAAAAGCGCGGGGTCCGGCGTGGCGGCGATGTGCTGGCCCGACAGATTCTCCAGCTTCCTGAAGTCGAGCCGGGCCGGCGCGCGGCCGATTCCGTCCAGATCGAACCAGTCGCGCGCCTGCGCGTCGGTGAAGAATTCGGCATCGCCATGCGACCAGCCGAGCCGGCAAAGGTAGTTGCGCAGGCCGGCCGCCGAATAGCCCAGCACCTGATACTCGTGCAGCCCGACCGCACCATGGCGCTTGGACAGTTTCTTGCCGTCCGGCCCGTGGATCAGCGGGATATGCGCCCAGACCGGTTCGTCCCAGCCCATGGCGCGGTAGACCTGGGCCTGGCGCGCGGCGTTGTTCAGGTGATCGTCGCCGCGGATCACATGCGTCACCCCCATGTCGTGGTCGTCGACGACCACGGCCAGCATGTAGGTCGGTGTGCCATCGGAGCGTAAACAAACCATGTCGTCGAGCTGATCATTGCCGAAGGTGACCGGGCCCTGCACCCGGTCCTCGATCAGCGTCTGCCCGTCGCGCGGCGCTTTCAGGCGGATCACGAAGGGCGCGTCGGGGTGGCTGGAGGGATCGGCGTCGCGCCAGGGGCTCTGGAACAGGGTCGAGCGGCCGGCGGCGCGGGCCGCCTCGCGGAAGGTCTCGATCTCGGCCTGGCTGCAAAAGCACTTGTAGGCGCCGCCGCGGGCCAGCATTTCGTGCGCCACCTCGGCGTGGCGCGCGCGGCGGGCGAACTGGCTGACCACCTCGCCGTCCCAGTCGAGGCCAAGCCAGGTCAGCCCTTTCAGGATCGCCGCGCTGGCCTCGGGGGTCGAGCGTTCGCGGTCGGTATCCTCGATGCGCAGCAGGAAGCGGCCACCGCGGCCGCGGGCATAGAGCCAGTTGAAAAGCGCGGTGCGGGCGCCGCCGATATGCAGATAGCCGGTGGGCGAGGGGGCAAAGCGGGTGACGACGGGGCGCGGCTCGGGGGGGCGCCGGTCGGTGGGGCGCTGGTCGGGAGAGCGCTGGTCGGGAGAGCGCTGGTCGGGCGGGCGGGACATCGGCGCGTTAACCTTTCGGAAACCATGAGAGCGGCAAGGTGATCCCGCGTTCATAAGGTAATGGCTGGCGGGGAAACAAGGGTGCGTCCGGTTGCGGCAGGGCTTGATGCGCTGGTGGCGGCGCGCGGCGGGTTGCTGATCTGGGCGCCGGTGGCGCTGTCTTTCGGCATCGGCGGCTATTTCGCCCTGCCGGTCGAGCCGGGCTGGCCGGCGCTGGCCGGGCTCGGGCTGCTGGTGGCGGCGCTGGGACTGTGCGCGCGCCGCGGCGCCGAGCGGGTGCAGGTGCCGGCGGCGGCGCTGGCGCTGATCCTCGGCGGGGTGCTTCTGGCGGCGCTCAGGACCTGGTCGGTCGCCGCCCCGGTCCTGCCCTACCGCTACTACGGCCCGGTCGAGGGGCGCATCGTCCATATCGACCGGTCATTCTCGGATCAGTTGCGCCTGACCCTCGACCGGGTGGTGCTGGAGGATATGGCGCCGGCGCGCACACCGGCACGGGTGCGGGTTGCGCTGCATGGTGCGGCGGCGGGCGGCAGCGCGCCGGTGCCGGGGCTGACGGTGATCCTGACCGCGCATCTCGGCCCGCCCGAGGGGCCGGTCGAACCGGGCGGCTTCGATTTTCAGCGGCTGGCCTGGTTTTCCCGGCTGGGGGCGGTCGGCTATACCCGCACGCCGGTCCTGGTGCTGGCGCCGCCCGAGGCCGGGCTGGCGCTGATCGCGTTCCGGCTGCGGATGGCGATCTCGCGGGCGATGCAGGCGACGGTGCCGGGGCAGGCCGGCGCCTTCGCCGCGGCCTTGATGACCGGCGACCGGTCCGGGGTGCTGGCCACCACCACCGCCGACCTGCGCGCCTCGAACCTGTCGCATCTGATCGCGATCTCGGGGCTGCACATGGGGCTTTTGACCGGCTTCGTCTTTGCCGCCTGCCGCTATGGCCTGGCGCTGATCCCGGCCCTGGCGCTGAGGATCGAGACCAAGAAGGTGGCGGCGGTGGTCGCGCTTCTGGCGGCGGCCTTCTACCTGATGCTGGCCGGACCCGGCGTGGCGACCCGGCGCGCCTTCGTGATGGCGGCGGTGATGCTGGTGGCGGTGCTGGCCGACCGGCGGGCGATATCGCTGCGCTCGGTCGCGGTGGCGGCGCTGATCGTGCTGGTGCTGGAGCCCGAAAGCCTGGTCGAGCCGGGGTTCCAGATGTCCTTCGGCGCCACCGTCGCGCTGATCGTCACCTTCGGCCCCTGGGCGCGGGTGCAGCCGCATCTGCCGGTCCCGCTCAGGCCGGTGGCGATGCTGGTCTTGTCGTCGATGGCGGCCGGGCTGGCGACCGCGCCGATCGCGGCGGCGCATTTCAACCGGATCGCCGAATACGGGCTTCTGGCCAATCTGCTGGCGGTGCCGCTGATGGGGCTCGTCGTGATGCCTTCGGCGGTGATCGCGGCGGTCCTGAGCCCGGTCGG
>PHEC01000111.1 GCA_002841115.1 Alphaproteobacteria bacterium HGW-Alphaproteobacteria-6
ACGCTGGAGGTCATTCCCCGGCAGTGGAAGGTGATCCAGACCGTCCGCGAGAAGTTCACCTGCCGGGAGTGCGAGAAGATCAGCCAGCCGCCGGCGCCGCCCAGCGCCTTGGCGTCGGATGGTGACAGGAACGCGATCAAAACCGCTTACTTAACAAGCGGTTGGCGACGCAGGACGGCGATCTTCCCATCGACTGGTTCCGCGTTCGAGTCGTGGTAGGGGGGCATGCGCCGGTCGCGCGGGTCAGCCTTTCCTTGCGGCGCGGATCGCCTCGTCCAGCTTGCCGAGCGCCTCGGTGAAGACCGCGTCCTGGATGGTGATCGGGGACAGGAAGCGGATCACGTTGCCATGCACCCCGCAGGTCAGCAGCAAGAGGCCACGGCTCAGCGCCTCGGCCCGGACCCGGTTGGCGAAATCGGCCGAGGGCTTGCCGCCGGCATTGAACTCGACCGCGTTCATGAAGCCGGGGCCGCGGATGTCGACGATCTCGGGCACCTCGTCGCGCAGCGAGGCCAGATGCTGCTTCAGCCGTCCGCCAAGCTGGTTGGCACGGTCGCAAAGCCCTTCCTCCTCGATCACGTCCAGCACCGCATTGGCCGCCGCGATGCCCAGGGGGCTGCCGCCATAGGTGCCGCCAAGGCCGCCCGGCGCCGGGGCGTCCATCACCTCGGCGCGGCCGGTGACGGCGGCCAGCGGGAAGCCGCCGGCCAGCGATTTCGCCATCGTCGTCAGGTCGGGGGCGACCTCGTGATGCTCCATCGCGAACATCTTGCCGGTGCGGGCAAAGCCGGTCTGCACCTCGTCGGCGACGAGAAGGATACCGTGCTGGTCGCAGATCGCGCGCAAGGCCGTCATGAAGGCGCGCGGCGCCTCGTAGAAGCCGCCCTCGCCCTGGACCGGTTCCAGGATGATCGCCGCCACCCGCCTGGGATCGACATCGGCCTTGAAGAGATATTCCAGCGCCGCGATCGAATCCTCGACCGAAAAGCCGTGCAGCGGCACCGGGAAGGGAACGTGGAAGACATCGCCCGGCATCGCGCCGAAGCCGACCTTGTAGGGCACCACCTTGCCGGTCAGCGCCATGCCCATGAAGGTGCGGCCGTGAAAGGCGCCGGAAAAGGCGACCACCGCCTGCCGGCCGGTCGCGGCGCGGGCGATCTTGATCGCGTTTTCCACCGCCTCGGCGCCGGTGGTCACGAAGATCGACTTCTTCTCGCCCTTGCCCGGCACGATGGCGTTCAGCCGCTCGGCCAGGCGGACGTAATTCTCGTAGGGCACGACCTGATGGCAGGTATGGGTGAACCGGTCGATCTGCTCCTTGACCGCGGCGATCACCTTCGGGTGGCGGTGGCCGGTGTTCAGCACTGCGATGCCGCTGGCAAAGTCGATGTAGCGGTTGCCCTCGGTGTCCCAGATCTCGGCGTTCTCGGCACGCTCGGCATAGATCTGCGTCATCACGCCGACACCGCGCGACATGGCGGATTTGCGACGGCTCTCGATCTCGGCGTTCTTCATCGGTCTCTCCCTGACTGCGGCTCGGGCGGGCCGGGCGCCGGCCGGCTTGAACCGGGTGTTCAATATTCTATACTGCCGCATAATAAATTTACCGCACGGGTTCGCGCAAGCGGATTTCCTGCGGCGGGCGGAGGGCAGGGCGATGGCATTCGACACCGGCGCGCGCCTGCGGGCCGAGCGCGAGGCGCGCCGGCTGTCGCAGCGCCAGCTGGCGGCGGCGGCGGGCGTCACCGGGGCGATGATCTCGATGATCGAGCAGAACCGCACCAGCCCCTCGGTTGCGACGCTGAAGAAGATCCTGGCCGGGCTTGGCATGTCGCTGGGCGAGTTCTTCGCCGAGGCTGGCGACGGCGGGGCGAAATGGCATTTCAGCGGGGATGAGCTGCGCGAGATCACGCCCCTGGCCAAGATCGGCGAGGCCGGCGGCGGCGTGGTCTTTCGCCAGATCGGCCGGCCCGGGGCCAGTGCGATCCAGATGCTGCACGAAACCTATGCCCCCGGCGCCGATACCGGCCCCGATCTTTACAGCCACGACGCCGAAGAGGCCGGGCTGGTGATCGCCGGGCAGATCCTGATCACCGTGGGCGAGGATACCCGGCTGCTGTCCGCCGGCGACGGCTATCTGTTCAACAGCCGCACCCCGCACCGGTTCCGCAACCCCGGCCCCGGGGATTGCGTGATCGTCAGCGCCTGCACCCCCCCGACGTTCTGAGGCCCGACGTTCTGAGGCCCGACGTTCTGAGGCCCGACGCTTCGAACGCCCCCGGAAAGGTGAACGGCCGGCCCCTTTTGGAGGCCGGCCGTTCAGCGGCGCGCCAATCGCCTCAATGCGCCATGAAGACCGGCACCTCCGCCATTTCCAGCATGTCGCGCGTCGCCCCGCCCAGAATCGCCTCGCGGAAGCGCGAATGGCCATAGGCGCCCATCACGATCAGATCGGCGTTGATGTCGCGGGCATGGCGGCTGAGCACCTCGGAGACCCGCGGCAGGGTCCGCGCCAGGACCGAGACCTCGGCCTTCACACCATGGCGCACCAGAAGCTGCGACAGCATCCCGCCCGGGTCCGAGCGTTCCGGCCCGTGGGTCGGCGGGTCGATGATGGTGATGTCGACATGCGCCGCCGCCTTCAGGAGCGGCAGCGCCGCGCGCACCGTCACCAGCGCCTCGTCGCTTTGGTTCCACGCCAGCACCACGCGCTTGCCGAAGGCCGCGTCGGTGCCGGCCTCGGGCAGAACCAGCACCGGCGCGCGGCCCTCGAAGAGGGCTGATTCGAGGATCGTCTCGGCGGCCTGGCTGCCGTTGCTGCCATAGGGTTTCTGCAAGACCACCAGATCGGCGAATCGCGCCAGCATCGCCACCGGCCCGTTCAGCGCGCCGACCTGCGCCACGCTGGTATCGACCGCCCAGCGGATATCCTCGGGGCCCAGCCTTTCGCGGATCGCGGCCTCGGCGCCGGCGACCTCGGTGCGCGCCTGCTCGAAGGTTTCCTGCGAGATGATCGCGGTCGCGCCGGCGTAGTAATAGCCGGTCTGGGTGCGGTCGATACCGATGCACAGCACGTCGAGGTGGGCGTCCTCGCGTCGTGCAATCGCCACCGCGGCATCGACCTGCCGCGCGGCCGCGGCCGCATCGGTGACGATGGTGAGAATCGATTTGTAGGCCATAGCACAACTCCTTCGTGCGTCTTCGGTGCCGATATCTTAGGCTGACAGAAGCCATCGGTGTCGACATTGATGCGGATCAACTGCCGCGCAGGCAAAAATTGACCCAGATCAAGGCGGCGCCAAGGGGCGGTGTAGACAAGGCCAAGGACCGAAATCCGCCGGGCAAGGCCCGTCCGGCGGGCGGTGATGACGAAGGGACAGAGGGAATGTGGGACTATATCAAGCTGGCGGTGCTTGGCGCCATCGCGGTTCTTGCCGCGATCGCGGCGAACTACGCCCATGACCTGGCTTACATGGTCAATGCGCTGACGGTGATGCTGGCGGCGGCGGCGACCTTCGTGTGGGTGCTGCGCGGCACCGGTTCGCCGCGGGCAGCAGAGCCGATGCACGAATACAACGACGGTGTCGTCCGCGCCGGGGTGATCGCGACGGTGCTCTGGGGTGCCGTCGGTTTCCTGGTCGGCACGATCATCGCCTTCCAGCTGGCCTTTCCGGCGTTGAACTTCTCGGATCTGGCGCAGGGTTACCTGAACTTCGGCAAGCTCAGACCGCTGCACACTTCTGCGGTGATCTTCGCCTTCGGCGGCAATGCCCTGATCATGTCGTCGTTCTACGTCGTCCAGCGCACCTCGGCGGCGCGCCTTTGGGGCGGCAACCTCGGCTGGTTCGTGTTCTGGGGCTATCAGCTGGTGATCGTCCTGGCCGCCACCGGCTACATCCTCGGCGCCACCCAGTCCAAGGAATACGCCGAGCCGGAATGGTATGTCGATCTGTGGCTGACCGTGGTCTGGGTCGCCTATCTCGCCGTCTTCCTCGGCACCATCATCAAGCGCCGCGAGCCGCATATCTATGTGGCGAACTGGTTCTACCTCAGCTTCATCGTGACCATCGCGATGCTGCACATCGTCAACAACCTGTCGATCCCGGTATCGATCTTCGGCTCGAAGTCGGTGCAGGTCTTTGCCGGCGTGCAGGATGCGATGACGCAGTGGTGGTATGGCCACAACGCGGTCGGTTTCTTCCTGACCGCGGGCTTTCTCGGCATGATGTACTATTTCGTGCCGAAACAGGCCGGGCGGCCGATCTATTCCTACAAGCTGTCGATCATCCATTTCTGGGCGCTGATCTTCCTTTATATCTGGGCCGGTCCGCACCACCTGCACTATACCGCGCTGCCCGACTGGGCCGCGACGCTGGGCATGGTGTTCTCGATCGTGCTGTGGATGCCGTCCTGGGGCGGCATGATCAACGGGCTGATGACGCTGTCGGGCGCCTGGGACAAGCTGCGCACCGACCCGATCATCCGCATGATGGTGGTCTCGATCGGCTTTTACGGCATGTCGACCTTCGAGGGTCCGATGATGTCGATCAAGGCGGTCAACAGCCTGTCGCACTACACCGACTGGACCATCGGCCATGTCCATTCCGGCGCGCTTGGCTGGAACGGCATGATCACCTTCGGCGCGCTTTACTTCCTGGTGCCGCGGCTCTGGGGGCGGGCGCGGCTCTACTCGCTCAGCCTGGTCAGCTGGCACTTCTGGCTCGCCACCATCGGCATCGTGCTTTACGCCTCGTCGATGTGGGTGACCGGCATCATGGAAGGGCTGATGTGGCGCGAGGTCGACAGCCAGGGCTTCCTGGTGAATGCCTTCGCCGACACCGTGGCCGCCAAGTTCCCGATGTATGTGGTGCGCGGGCTGGGCGGGGTCCTGTATCTCACCGGGGCGCTGATCATGCTCTACAATCTCTGGGCAACCGTCGCGAAGCAACCGGCCACGGCCGGGGCGTCGTCCGCGGTTCCGGCTGAATAAGGGGGGCCGGAGCAATGGCAATTCTTGAAAAACACAAGGTCCTGGAAAAGAACGCCACGCTTTTGCTGGTGGCCTCGCTTCTGGTGGTGACAGTGGGCGGCATCGTCGAGATCGCGCCGCTCTTCTATCTGGAAAACACCATCGAGAAGGTCGAGGGCGTGCGCCCCTATACGCCCCTGGAACTGACCGGGCGCGATGTCTATGTCCGCGAGGGCTGCTATGTCTGCCACAGCCAGATGATCCGCCCGATGCGCGACGAGGTCGAGCGTTACGGCCATTACAGCCTGGCGGCGGAATCGATGTATGACCATCCGTTCCAGTGGGGATCGAAGCGCACCGGGCCGGATCTGGCCCGGGTCGGGGGGCGCTATTCGGACGAATGGCATGTCGATCACCTGACCGACCCGCAGGCGGTGGTGCCCGAATCGGTGATGCCGAAATACGGCTTTCTCGCCAACCGGCTGATCGAGCCGACCCATATCGTCGCCCGGCTGAAAACCGACGCGATGGTCGGGGTGCCCTACACCTCCGAGATGATCGAGGCGGCGAAGGCCGATTTCGCGGCGCAGGCCGATCCCGAGGCCGACACCGACGGGTTGCTGGAGCGCTATCCCGGCGCCGTGGTCAGCAATTTCGACCGGCAGAAGGGCATCACCGAGATGGATGCGCTGATCGCCTATCTTCAGGTGCTGGGCACGATGGTCGATTTCTCGACCTTCCAGCCCGACGCCAGCCGCTGAGGGAGGGGGAGAGAATGGACAATCTCTATTCGCTTCTTCGGGAATTCGCCGACAGCTGGGTTCTGCTGGCGCTGTTCCTGTTCTTCGGGGGCGTGGTGATCTGGGCCTTCCGGCCCGGGTCGCGGGCGGTTCATCAGGACGTGGCAGGCATCCCGTTCCGGCACGAAACACGGCCCGCCGCCCCGGCCGCAGGCAAGGGCGCAGCGGCCGAGGAGGCGTTGAAATGAGCAAGAAACCGGTGACGAAACCCTCGGACCCCGAAACCACCGGCCATAGCTGGGACGGGATCGAAGAGTTCAACAACCCGCTGCCGCGCTGGTGGCTGTGGACCTTCTATGCCACCATCGTCTGGGCCATCGGCTATACCATCGCCTATCCGGCATGGCCGCTGATCAGTGGCGCGACGCCGGGGCTTCTGGGCCATTCGACCCGCGCCGATGTCGCCGCCGACATTGCCCGCTACGAGGCGGCGAATGCGCCGGTCGAGGCCAAGCTGGTCGCGGCCGACCTGACCGCGATCGCCGCTGACCCGGAACTGGCCAATTACACCCGCAACGCCGGCGGCGCGGTGTTCCGGACCTGGTGCGCGCAGTGCCATGGTTCGGGCGCGGCGGGGGCCAAGGGCTATCCGAACCTTCTGGACAACGACTGGCTCTGGGGTGGCACGATCGAGGATATCCACACCACGATCAGCCACGGCATCCGCAACACCACCGACGCCGACGCGCGCTATTCGGAAATGCCGAAGTTCGGCGCCGACGGGCTGCTGGAGCCCGAACAGATCGGCCAGGTGGTGCAGTATGTCCTGCAGATCTCGGGGCAGGGCCATGACGCGGCCCTCGCCGGCGAAGGCGCGGTGGTCTTTGCCGACAACTGCGCGGCCTGCCATGCCGAGGACGGCACCGGCGACCGGCTGCAGGGGGCGCCGAACCTGACCGATGCGATCTGGCTTTTCGGCGGCGACCAGGCGGCACTGACCGAGACGGTGACCAACGCGCGGTTCGGGGTGATGCCGTCCTGGGCCGACCGGCTGTCGGAGGCCGAGATCAGGGCCGCGGCGGCCTATGTCCACCAGCTTGGCGGCGGCGAATAGCGGCGGCCCGTCAGGACCGGCGATGATCCAAGGCCCGGCCCCTGAAAAGGGCCGGGCCTTTTGCCACCGGCCTTGCGGTCCTGCCGGCCAACAGCACCCTCCGCGCCAGAAATGCCGGTTCCGGCTGCGCCGACCTGTTCCGCGTCACCGCCCGGTTGATGCGGCCGGCAACGGCCGGCAACGACGGAAAATCTCTGCGCGACTTGACATAGGTCAATGCGCGCGCGGTTCGCGAGGATCACAGTCGCGGTGACCTGGATGCAGATATCCGGGCCATTGCACCGGCGCCCCATCCTGTTCGCGCGTTTCCTGGGGGCGCCGGTGCCTTTGACCGCCTGACGCCCTGCGCCCCGCGCGGGGCGCTTTTGCTCTGGCGCATCGCCATGCGCGCCGGCGGCCAGCCGATTTGACGCATATCAATGCCGCCCCGCATCGGGCACACTAGAAGCGCGCAGACGAACAGGGCCCTTTCCCGCCAGCCGGAGATCATCAGTCGTGACCTCATCCGAACAACCCGGACAGCTTTACGCCGCGCACGAGCCGGTGTTTCCGCGCCGGGTCAAGGGGCAGTTCCGCAACCTGAAATGGCTGATCATGGCGGTTACGCTCGGGATCTACTACGTCACCCCCTGGCTGCGCTGGGATCGCGGGCCGGCGCTGCCCGATCAGGCGGTGCTGGTTGATCTCGCCAACCGGCGCTTCTTCTTCTTCATGATCGAGATCTGGCCGGATGAATTCTACTTCATCGCCGGGCTTTTGATCATGGCGGGCCTTGGGCTTTTCCTCTTCACCTCGGCGCTGGGCCGGGTCTGGTGCGGCTATACCTGCCCGCAGACGGTCTGGACCGACCTTTTCATCCTGGTCGAGCGCTGGATCGAGGGTGACCGCAACGCGCGGGTGCGGCTGTGGAACCAGAAATGGACCCTGCACAAGGCCCGCCTGCGGCTGGTGAAGTGGCTGAGCTGGCTGATCATCGGCCTGGCCACCGGCGGCGCCTGGGTCTTCTATTTCGCCGACGCGCCGACGCTGGCGCGCGACCTTGTCACCGGCCAGGCCCATCCGGTCGCCTATATCACCATGGCGGTCCTGACCGCGACCACCTTCGTCTTCGGCGGTTTCGCGCGCGAGCAGATCTGCATCTATGCCTGCCCCTGGCCGCGCATCCAGGCGGCGATGCTCGACGAGGATTCGCTGACCGTCGCCTACCGCGAGTGGCGCGGCGAGCCGCGCGGCAAGCTGAAGGCCGGACAGCACAATCCCGAACAGGGCGATTGCATCGACTGCATGGCCTGCGTCAATGTCTGCCCGATGGGGATCGACATCCGCAACGGCCAGCAGATGGAATGCATCACCTGCGCGCTGTGCATCGATGCCTGCGACGAGGTGATGGACCGGATCGGCAAGCCCCGTGGCCTGATCGGCTACATGGCGCTGAAGGACGAGGCGGCCGAACGCGCCGGCGACCACCCCAAGAAGCTGTGGAAACACATCTTCCGCCCGCGCACGCTCCTGTACACCGCCCTGTGGTCGGCGGTCGGCATCGGCCTTGTGGTCGCGCTTTTCGTCCGCTCGCCGATCGACCTGAACGTGACGCCGGTGCGCAACCCGCTTTACGTCACCATGGCCGACGGCGCGATCCGCAACACCTACGAGATCCGCCTGCGCAACAAGCATGGCGAGGCCCGGCCCTTCCGCCTTTCGGTCTCGGCAGCCCCTGGGGCGGATGCCGGTGCTGCGACCGGCGCGCTGGGTCTGGCGATCGAGGGCGACGATGATGCTACCGTCACGGTTCCCGCCGACGAGACGCTGACGCTGCGGATCTACATGCTTGCCGCGCCCGGCAGCGACCTGGCACGCGCGGCGCGCACCGACATCCGGCTGTGGATCGAGGACGTGACCAGCCGCGACCGCGTCCATGCCGACACGATCTTCAACGGCAAGGAGGGCTGAGCATGGCCACACCGCTGACCGGGCGCCGCGTCCTTCTCATCGCCGTTGCCGCCTTCGGCACGATCTTTGCGGTCAATATCACCATGGCGGTCCTGGCGGTGCGCAGCTTTCCCGGGCTCGAGGTGCGCAATTCCTATGTCGCCAGCCAGGTCTTCGATGCCGAACGCAGCGCCCAGAAGGCACTGGGCTGGACGCTGGCGCATCGCTACGAATCGGGCCAGGTGCGGCTGTCCTTTCGCGATTCCGACGGGCTGCCGGTGCGGGTCGCCGACCTGTCGGCGACCGTCGGCCGCACCACCGCGGCGGCCGATGACCGGCACCCGGACTTCGTCTGGCAAGACGGCGATTATGTCGCCGCGACCGATCTCGGCCCGGGCCGCTGGATGATCCTGCTCGAGGCCTTCGCTGCCGACGGCACCCGGTTTCACCAGCGCCTTGATCTTCGGGTCGGGGGCTAGGCGATGGCCGCCGCAATGATGCCTGCCCCGATCTCGGCCTGCCCGGCCTGCGTCGCGATGCCGGCGGCCGGTGCCGTCGCCGGGCGCGATTCCGGGGCGGGCGCCGCCGATTCCGGGCTGATGCTGTCCTTGCCGACGATCCATTGCGCGGTCTGCATCGGCGATGTCGAGCGCGCGCTTGGCGCCCATCCCGGCGTCCGCTCCGCCCGGGTCAACCTGACGCTGCGCCGGGTTTCGGTCGCCGCCGATCCCGGGGTCGGCGCGGATCAGCTGATCGCCCGGCTGGCCGCGATCGGCTACCCCGCGCACGAGCTTGACCCCGGCCTGCTGTCGACGACCGAGACCGACCGTCGCGGCCGCGACCTTCTGATGCGGCTCGGCGTCGCCGGCTTCGCGATGATGAACATCATGCTCTTGTCGGTCGCGGTCTGGTCCGGGGCCGAGACCGCGACCCGCGACCTGTTCCACTGGATCTCGGCCGCCATCGCGCTGCCGACCCTTGCCTTCGCCGGCCAGCCCTTCTTCGCCTCGGCCTACGCTGCCCTGAAGGCGCGCCGGCTCGGCATGGATGTGCCGATCTCGCTGGCGCTGATCCTCGCCTCGGCGATCTCGCTCTACGAGACCTATCAGGGCGGAAGGCACGCCTATTTCGACGCCGCGGTGTCCTTGTGCTTCTTCCTGCTGGCCGGGCGCTACCTTGACTTTCGCGCCCGCGCCGCCGCCCGGTCGGCGGCCGAGGAACTGGCCGCGCTCGAGGTGCCGCGCGCGACCCGGATCGCGGCGGACGGGACCGAGACGGTGGTGCCGGTCGGCGATCTCGTTGCCGGCGACCTCTTGCGGGTCCGGCCCGGCGCGCGGATGCCGGCCGACGGCATCGTCGAGAAAGGCGAGAGCGAGATCGACCGATCCTTGCTGACCGGCGAGACGCTGCCGGTCGCGGTTGCGCCCGGCGCCGCGGTCAGCACCGGCGAGGTCAACCTGACCGGGCCGCTCGATCTGCGGGTCACCGCGGCGGGGCGGGAGTCGTCGCTGCACCGCATGGCCGATCTGGTCGCGGTCGCGGAAAACGCGCGCAGCCGCTATACCTCGCTGGCCGACCGGATGGCGCGGGCCTATGCGCCGGCGGTCCATGTCCTGGCGCTGTCGTCGTTCCTCGGCTGGCTCTGGGTCTCGGGCGGTGATCTGCGGCTGGCGGTCAACATCGCCGCGGCGGTGCTGATCATCACCTGCCCCTGCGCACTGGCGCTGGCGGTGCCGGCGGTGGTCACCGCAGCCTCGGGCCGGCTGTTCCGCAAGGGCATGCTGATCAAGGACGGCACCGCGCTGGAGCGGCTGGCGACGGTCGACTGCGTGGTCTTCGACAAGACCGGCACGCTGACCATGGGGGCGCCAGAGCCGCTCGGGCTCAAGGCCCACGCGCCCGGCGATCTGGCGCTGGCGGCGGCGCTGGCGGCGGGGTCGTCCCATCCCCTGGCGCGGGCGCTTGGCGCGGCGCTGGCGGCGCGCGGCGTGACCCCGGCCCATGTCACCGGGCTGCGCGAAAGGCCCGGCTATGGGGTCGAGGCGCAGTGGCAGGGCCGCAGCGTGCGGCTTGGCCGCGCCG
>PHEC01000006.1 GCA_002841115.1 Alphaproteobacteria bacterium HGW-Alphaproteobacteria-6
GCGGCCGCGACCGCCGCCGCTCCGTCCGCTGCCGCCGCTCCGGCCGCGCCAGCGGCAAGCCCGGCCGCAGCCCCGGCCCCGGCAAAGGCCCCGGCAAAGGGTGGTGCCCGCGTCATCGCCTCGCCGCTGGCGCGCCGGCTGGCCCGCGAAAAGGGCGTCGATATCGCCACCCTCGCCGGCTCCGGCCCGCATGGCCGGATCATCAAGGCCGATGTCGAGGCGGCATCAGTCGCGCCGAAACCAGCCGCCGCGGCAGCGGCCGCCGCGGCACCTGCCCCTGCCCCTGCCGCCGCGATGCCGGCCGGCGCCACGGCCGGCGCGGTCGCGAAGCTTTACGAGGGTCGCGCCTATGAAGAGGTCACGCTGGACGGGATGCGCCGGACCATCGCCGCGCGGCTGACCGAGGCCAAGCAGACGATCCCGCATTTCTACCTGCGCCGCGAGGTGCAGCTTGA
Source organism: Alphaproteobacteria bacterium HGW-Alphaproteobacteria-6 (assembly GCA_002841115.1). Classification (GTDB taxonomy): domain Bacteria; phylum Pseudomonadota; class Alphaproteobacteria; order Rhodobacterales; family Rhodobacteraceae; genus Albidovulum. The sequence continues at coordinate 456 of PHEC01000006.1, forward strand.
TGCGCTGATGGCGTTCCGGGCCGAACTGAACGCCAAGCTCGAGGCCCGCGGCGTCAAGCTTTCGGTCAATGACTTCATCATCAAGGCCTGCGCGCTGGCGCTTCAGGCGGTGCCGGATGCCAATGCGGTCTGGGCCGGTGACCGGATCCTCAGGCTGAAGCCGTCGGACGTGGCGGTGGCGGTGGCGATCGAGGGCGGGCTTTTCACCCCGGTCCTGAAGGATGCCGAGACCAAATCGCTGTCGGCGCTGTCGGCCGAGATGAAGGATCTCGCCGCCCGGGCGCGGACCCGCAAGCTGGCGCCGCATGAATATCAGGGCGGCAGTTTCGCGATCTCGAACCTCGGCATGTTCGGCATCGACAATTTCGACGCGGTGATCAACCCGCCGCATGGCGCGATCCTGGCGGTGGGTGCGGGGGTGAAGAAGCCGGTGGTCACGGCCGACGGCACGATCGGCGTGGCGACGGTGATGTCGATGACCCTTTCGGTCGATCACCGGGTGATCGACGGGGCGCTCGGCGCCAATCTTCTCAAGGCGATCATCGAGAACCTGGAAAATCCGATGGCGATGCTGGCCTAGCTAGCGCCGGGCGCGCAGCGCGGCGATCAGGCGGGCCGACCGTCTGGCCGCCGTCACCGCGGCGCCGATGACGACAAGCCAGAGTGCCGCGCCAAGGACCTCCGCCGCGGACAGGCCGAAAGGCTCGAACGCCGCCACAACCGCGGCACCGGTCAGCACCGCCATCCGCTGCGGCTTGGCCATCGGGCCGCTGAAATCGCCGCCCTGCCCCTCGGCCCGGCCAAGCTCGCGAAGATAGGCGGTCAGCACCGCGAAAACCGCCGCCGCCCAGCCGAGCGCCGGTGACCCGGCGGCAAATCCGGCACCGGCCAGCAGCAGGATATCGGCGATGCGGTCGGGCGCCTCGTTCCAGAAAGGCCCGTCCGGCGCGGACTTGCCGCCCTCGACCGCGACCATGCCGTCAAGGAGGTTGCAGACCAGCCGAAGCTGGCAGCAAAGCGCGGCAAGGAACAGGCAGGCGGCCTGATAGGGCCCGCCAAGCGGCACCGAGGCCGCAAGGCCAAGCGCCCCGAGGGCGGCAAAGCCGATGGCTGCTTGCGAGATCTGGTTGGGCGTGATCCGCCCGGCCGACAGGCGCCGCGCCGCTGCCCGCGCCCAGGCGGTCTCGCGGCTGGCCAGCGGCCGGCGGCTGATCGGGGGTCGGGTCATCGCAGCCTCGCCGATTTCCAGAGCGCGACGGTATAGAGCAGGGCATAGACCGTAGCGACGCCATTCGGCACCAGGATCGTCGCCAGGACCTCGGGCGTGCCGGCAAGCCGGTGGACCGCGATCAGAAGTGCCGCCGATGCTGCCCAGGCTGCGACCGGCGGCACAAAAAGCGCAAATCGCCCCGGCAGACGCCGCACCAGCGCCTCGACCCCGCGTTTCAGCCCCAGCGTGATGGCCGCCGACAGCGCGCCCTGCACCAGCCCGGCGACCAGCGGGCCGGGCATCGGATGCGCGCGATTGGCCAGAACCGCCCAGCCACCCATGGCCAGGAAGGCCGCCGCCACGTGCAACACGGAACTGCGCGCCACATTCATGTCGTCGACCAGAAGAAGCGGACCAGATGGAAGAAGACCGGCGCCGAGAAGATCACCGAATCGAGCCGGTCGATATAACCGCCATGCCCGGCGATCAGATGGCCCCAGTCCTTGACCCCGCGGTCGCGCTTGATCGCCGACATCACCAGACCGCTGCCGAACCCGAGAAGCGTGATGATCAGCGACAGCCCGCCCGCCTGCAGGGGCGTGAACGGCGTCATCCACCACAGCGCGGCACCGACCAGCGTGGCGCTGGCAACGCCGCCGACAAACCCCTCCCAGGTCTTCGAGGGCGACAGCACCGGGGCGATCCTGTGCCGCCCGAAAAGCTTGCCCCAGACATATTGCAGCACGTCGCTCAGCTGCACGACGAAGACCAGAAAGGCGATCAGCAGCACGTTGCGCCCGGCGTAGCCCGGGATCTCCAGCATCATCAGCGCCGGCACATGGCTGATGCAGAAGACCGCGATCATCAGGGCCCACTGGGTCTCGGCGGCGCGAACCAGAAAGTTTTCCGGGCCACCGCGCAGCGCCGCAAGGATCGGCAGCAAGAGGAAGGCATAGACCGGAATGAAGATCGAATAGAGCCCGTACCAGTTGCTCCAGATCAGCCAGTATTGCAGCGGCAGGATGACGAAGAACCCCGCCGCCAGTCCCCAGTGATCGGCGCGTCGGCGCGCGGTCAGGGTCAGGAACTCGCGCAGCGCGGCGAAGGAACAGAAGGCAAAGAGGATGATCACCCCGGCCCGGCCCGCCAGAAAGGCGATGCCGAGCAGCGCCACCATGCCCCACCAGGCCAGGATCCGGGCGTTGAGGTTCTCGATCACCGGGTTGCTGCCATCGGGGGCGATCCGGCGCTTCAGCGCCTGACCGATGACCGTGGCAAGGATCAGGATCGCCCCGACCGCGGACAGCAGCGTCAGAAGATGCGGGCTGGCGGAACTGGTCATCATGTCTCCTTCCGCCCGGAAAGATCCAGCAGCGCCGCGCGGGCCCGGTCAAGGAATGTCTGCTTGTCCTCGCCCGGCCGCAGGTGCAGCGCCGCGCCGAAGGTGACGGTGCAGATCAGCGGCACCGGAATGACCTCGCCCTTCGGCATCACGCTGTTGAGGTTGTGGATATGGACCGGCACCAGGTCCACCTCTGGCCGGGCGCTGGCGAGGTGGAAAAGCCCCGACCGGAACGGCAGCAGCGGCGCATCGGTGGTGTTGCGCGTGCCTTCGGGAAAAAGGATCAGCGAGGCGCCGCCGTCAAGCGCCGCGACCATCTGCCCGACCGGGTCCTCGACCCGCATTTCCGGCCGCCGCTCGATCAGCACCGCCTTGAAGACGTCCTGCCCGATGAAGCGCCGCAGCGGGCTGGTCAGCCAGTAATCGGCCGCCGCCACCGGGCGGGTGCGCAACCGCAACCCCTCCGGCAGCACCGCCCAGATCAGGACGAAATCGCCGTTGCTGGTGTGATTGGCGAAATAGACCCGCTGGCCCTGCCCCGGCGCGACACCGGCCCAGACCGGATGCACCGCCGTGATGAACCGCGCGAAAAGCAGGATGACCCGACCCGCGAGCCAGCCGGTTGCCGCCCTGACCGTCATCGCCCGCCTCTGGATGTCACGACACCACCGCCCCTTGCATAAGGGCTAGCCGCGAATGTGTCGCGAGGAAAGCGGGAAATGCGTGCGGGGGCCGCCCTTGCGCGCCGTCAGATACCCGAGCCGAGCAGCTGATCCATGTTCAGCGCCGGCTGCGCACAACCGGCCTCGCCGATCACCTTGGCCGGAACCCCGGCGACCGTCGTGCATTTCGGCACGTCATGCAGCACCACCGACCCCGCCGCGATGCGCGAGCAGTCGCCGACCTCGATATTGCCGAGGATCTTGGCGCCGGCCCCGATCATCACGCCATTGCCGATCTTGGGATGGCGGTCGCCATCCTCCTTGCCGGTGCCGCCCAGTGTCACCGAATGCAGCATGGATACATTGTCGCCAACCACAGCCGTCTCGCCGATGACGATGGAATGGGCGTGGTCGATCATGATCCCCTTGCCGATGCCGGCATTGGGATGGATATCGACGCCGAAGGCCTCCGAGACCCGCATCTGGACGAAATAGGCCATGTCGCGCCGACCCCGCCGCCACAGCCAGTGGCCGATCCGGTAGCACTGGATCGACTGGAAGCCCTTGAAGAACAGCACCGGCTGCAGAAAGCGGTGGCAGGCCGGATCGCGGTCATAGACGGCGACGATATCGGCACGCGCCGCCCGGCCCAGTTCCGGCTCGTCGGCATAGGCCTCGTCGGCGATCTCGCGCAGGATCTGCTCGCTCATCTCGCCCGAGGCGAGTTTCAATGAGAAGCGGTAGGCCAGCGCGCGCTCCAGCGTCGCGTGATGCAGAAGGCCGGAGTGGATGAATCCGCCCAGAAGCGGTTCGTCACGCACCGCGGCGCGGGCCTCGGTGCAGATATGCGACCAGACCGGGTCGATCTCGGCGATGTTGCGGCGGGCGTCGGCCATGGTGCGCATCTCCCTTGTCGGCTGCAGTCTACAGCAGATAGGGATGGCGCGCAAAAGTGAAAGGGCCAGGCGGCGCTATCTTGCGCGGTCCTTCCACGAAAGCAGCGCCTCGATCACCTGGCCCAGACACTCCAGATAGGCCCGCTCGCCCGCGAAGGGCTCGGCCGCGGCCGGCACCATGGGCAGGGCGGCGGCCATCAACGTGCCATTGCCCCAAAGCGGATGGGCGCGGCCATGGCGCTTGCGAAAGCGGTCGGCGGCATCGGCCTTGTCCAGCAGGCGGCGCAGGTTCTCGGCCCGCCGCCCGGCCGGAACCGCCGCGATGGCGCGTGCCGCGGCCACGACATCGCCGTGCGTGATGGTGCGCAAGGCTCACAGATCCGGCAGCGCGATCTCGATGTAATGGACCGCGATGCGCACGCTTCCGGTCGCGAAATCGCCGCCCACCGCGTCAAGCTGCATCGGTTCGGGGGCATAGAAGGCCGTCGGCTGGCTCAGCAGCCCGCGCGCCCAGGACCCCTGCCCCAACCCCAGCCCGGTGCCGTAGCGCCCCGAAGCACCGGGATTACCCAGCGACCAGCTTGCCAGCGTGCCGGTGATCGCCTGCGTGACCCGCGCGGTCGCGCCGATCACCACCACATTGGCCGGGATCAGCGCCGCCGTGACCGAAACCGGCCCCGCCGTCACCGCATGATCGATCTCGGCGACACCCAGCGACATGCCGGCATTGAAGGGCGACAGGGTGGCCATGCCGATGCGCCAGCCGCTTCCGTCGTGGATCGCCGAGGCGCCCTCGTCCAGCACCATCGCCCGCCAGCCGCGCGTCGGCTGCACGAATTCCCAGCCGCCATTGGCGCCGATCGCGACCTTGCCGTCCTGCCCGCCCCAGCCGTTCACCGCGCCGGCCGGCACCGCGTAGGCGATGCCGTCGACCACCGCCGCCGGCGGCAGGGTCAGGCTTTTCGACTGAAGCGTCAACTGCACCAGCCCGTCCAGCCGGACCAGCGCCGCATTCACCGTGACATGTTTCTGCGCCTGTGCCGCCTGTACCAGCGGAAGGCCAAGCCGGGTTGTGTCAGTCATCGATGGTGATCCTCGTGAAGGGGCCCGGCCCGAAGGCATCGGACAGCTGCGCCACATGAATTTCGTAAGGCGCCGCCACCGCATCCGCGGCCTGCAAGGCGGCACCATAGATCCAGCCCGGCGCGAAAGTGGTGACCTCGCGCCGGATCGCGCCACCCTGCACGACGCGCAAGAGGTAGGCCTCACGCGCCTCGCCCAGCGGCACCTCGACCCCGGCCCAGCTGTCGCCCTCGATCCGGCTGCGCCGGATCCAGCCGATATCGAGATCGCCCCCAGCCGACCGCCGCGCGGCCAGATGGACAGGTGACAGCGGCCTCGATCCGATCCCGGCGAAGGCCTCGATCCGGTGCTCATAGGACGGATCGTCATAGCCGCGCCGCGCCGGGCCGATCCGGTAGTGCCGCGCCAGGTCACGCTCGCCGGCCGCCACCCCGATCTGCTTCGGCGCCCCGTCCATCAGCACCACGAAACCGCCGGCCGGCCAGCTGTCGGGCATCACCGCATCGCTGCCCGCCTGCCCGCGCAGCCGCAACGACAGATCATAGGTGTCGGGCGCCACCAGCACCGCCTCGGCGAACTGGAAAAGCTCCCAGCGGTCGGATGATCCATCGCCGATCGCCATCAGATTGGCACCGTTCAGCACCTGGCCGGGATCGACCGAACTCAGCCCCCCGCCGGTGATCCGCACCCGCAACGCCGGCCCTCGGTCCCAGACCGCGGAATGCGCGCGAAAAAGCGGAGTCAGTGTCTCGCCGATGATCGAGGGCGCGGCGATCTGCCGGTTCAGCGTGTAGCCGGAATCGCGGTCCGATGAGTAGATCGCGGCACTTCCCGGCCAGGGGGTCGCAGTGACCGCCAGATGCGGCTGGTGCGGCACTTCCTGCCCGCTCATCAGCGGCAGGTCGAGAAACAGCGAGAAGACCGGCACCGGCGCGGCGAAGCTGCGCGGCGTCACCCGTTCCTCGGCCTCGTCCGAGGGCTGGTAGACCGCCGGCTCGACCCGCACCGCCTCGATCGACAGCGCACCCGCCTCCTCGACCCGGTCGATGCGGTAACGCCCGCCGTCCGGCAGCGTTACCACGTCGCCGGCACCAAGATGACCCAGCGACGGCGGCAGCGCGAAACGTGCGCCGTCGCGCGCCACCCGCGCCTCGCTCAGCCAGCGCTCGACGATGCGCATCGCCTCGGACCGGGTCAGCGCCAGCGCCAGTTCCGATTGCGAAACCCCGGTCGTCGCCTCGTCGGGAAAGATCGCCTCGACCGCGCGCGCCTCATAATCGCCCTCGGCCTCGACATAGGACAGCCGCACCCGTCCGGCAATCTCGGCCTCGGTCGCGCGCTGGGTCTCGACCCAGCCATCGGTCTCGGCCGCCACCGCCAGGTCGTCCGGGCCGATCACCGCATCGACCATGCCGTCGCGCATCCTGAAGACCAGCGCGCCGTCGCGTTCCAGCGCCTCGAACCCGTAGGCCAGCATCAAGGGCTGCAAGGCCGCCCGCCCCGTGCCGTTGTCGGCCAGCGAAAAGCCGCGAACGATCCCGTAAAGCCCGCTGACGTCGAAGTCCTTCAGCCCCGCCGCCTCGCAGATCTCGGCCACCACGCTGGCCAGCGGCTGGGCCGAGACCCGCCCGCTGATCCAGTGGCCGCGGGCATAGTTCGCGCCGTCCGACCAGAGATCGGCATTGGCGGGAAACTGCGGAAAGGGTCGCGCGTCCCAGGCCCAGACATGGGCGCGGTCCATGTCGACCATCGGGCCGCCGTAAAGCGCCGAGACCGGGTTGTTGGCCGGGTCGCGCCAGAAATCGACCATGGCGCGCAGGTATTGCATCTGGATCAGGTCGTCGCGCCGGCCGTCGGAAAAGAACGGCAGCGCCGATTCGGCCGATTTCGGGTCAAGAAACTTGTTCGGCTCGTTGGTGCCCTTGTCGACCGCGGCACAGCCGAACTCGGTGAACCAGACCGGCTTCGATCCCGGCACCCAGGGGCTGGGCGTGGCGGCGCGCAGCCCGTCGATGCGGTCGTGGTGAAGGTTCTCCCACCAGCCGCGGATGTCCTTCACTCGCCAGACCCAGGGCTCGCCATAGGCGCCATCGGTGATCGGGGTGCGAATCTGCGCCAGCCGGTGCGCCGGATCGGCATAGAACCAGTCGAACAACTCGCCGCCGGCGACATTGGCCTTCAGATAGCCAAGGTCGTAGATCGACCCCCAGGCCGCATCGGCATGATCCGCGCCGTCGCGCCAGTCCGACAGCGGCATGTAATTGTCGATGCCGATGAAATCGACGTTGTCATCAGCCCAGAGCGGATCGAGGTGGAAGTGGCGATTGCCCTCAGGCGCCTGATAGCCGGAATATTCCGACCAGTCGGCGGCATAGCTGATCTTCGTCGCCGGCCCGAGGATGGCGCGGACCTCGGCCGCAAGCTGGCGCAGCGCCGCAACCGCGGGAAAGCTGTCGCCCGCGCCGCGGATCTGGGTCAGTCCGCGCATCTCGGAGCCGATGCAGAAGGCATCGACCCCGCCGGCGGCGGCACAAAGATGCGCAAAATGCAAAATGAAGCGCCGATAGGACCACTCAATCGGCCCCGAATAGCCGACCGTCTTGCCGTTGACGACGAAATCGGCCGGTTGCGCCGCGCCGAAAAACGCCGCGACCTCGGCCTCGGCTGCCGCCGTGCGGTCCGGGGTGCCGGCCCGCCCCGGCGCCGCCGACAGGGTGATCCGGCCGCGCCACGGCAGGGCCGGCTGATCGTCGGCGCCGGTCCAGGGATCGGGCAGGCCGTTGCCGGCAAGCTGTTCCATCAGGATGAAGGGATAAAGCACGACGGCCATCCCCCGCGCCCGCAGCGCCGCGATCGCCTCGATCACCGAGGCATCGGCCGGGGTGCCGCCGTAGACCGGCCGGCCATCGAGGCGCACCACCTCTTCCGCCGCCGCCCGCGCAATGCCGCCCGACCGCCAGGCCATGCCGACGCCGTCAAAGGCGCGGTCCTCGACCTTGGGCCGGATCGCCGCCTGACCGCAGCGCAGATCGTCGCCGAACCACGACACCACCAGCGACACTGATCCGACCGCCGGCAGTTCCTCGCCCAGGCTATCCAGCGACACCGCGAAATCGGCCTTCGCCCCGGCGCTGTTGATATTGACCGACCGGTTGCGCCCGACGCCGTTGTTGACATGGACCGGGCTGGTCGCCAGCGCATATTCACCGGTGCCGGGGATCATCGCCACCCCGTTCAGGCCGCGCACCAGATCCGGCACGGTATCGGCGAAGGAACCCTGCGCCGGGCGCATCACCTCGAAGCTGAACTGCGGCACCCGGTTGCCGAACTGACCAAGATCGATGTCCTCGAAGACGACATAGGCGGTGCCGCGATAGGCCGGCACCCGGCCCGCACCCTCGACCGCCTCCATCTTGGGATCGGGCAACTGGTCCTCGGACCCGCTATAGACCCGCATCGTCACGTCATCGCGGGCGATCTCGACCCCGTCGGCCCAGATCCGCCCGACCCGGGTGATCTCGCCCTCGCACAGCGCCAGCGCCAGGCTGACGGTATAGGAAAACTCGGTGGTGCGCGGCGTTGGCGCACCCTTGCCGCCGCCACCGGTGGTCTTGCGATGCTCCAGAAAGCGGGTCGCCCAGATCACCTGCCCGGCCACCCGGACCCGGCCCCAGACCCGGCCGACCGGCGCGCCCTCGCTGGCCCCGGTCAGGCGGAACCGGTCGACCCGCCCGGTCTCGACCGCGCGCGACCCCGACCCGAGGATGCGCTGGTCGATCACCCGCCCGACCGTCGCGCCGACCGCCCGCCCGATCACCGCGCCCGACAGGCCAAGCACGGTCCCGCCGAACCCCGCACCCAGCGATGCACCCGCCGCCGAAAGCAAAATGGTCGCCATGGCCGACCCTCCTCAGAACATGTTGCGCCCTTGGCCGGCCCCAGGGGGGCCGCGCTCCGGTCAGGGCAGCTTGAACCGCGCGACGATGCGCCGCCGCCAGGGGGCCGACAGCGGACTTTCGACAACGCCGTGACCGCTATAGGCATGAATGAATGTGGCCGCGCCGCCGCGCCGGGCGGCAAGGCCGAGATGCTTGGCCACCGATCCCTCGCGCATCCGGAACAGCAAGACCTCGCCCGGCGCGATCGGTGTCGCGGGCGCGCAGGCCCGCATGTGCCGCTCGGCCGCCCGCCACAGCCGCTCCTGCCCGTCCGGTTCGGACCAGTCGGGGGTATAGGCGGGAACCGCTTCGGGTTCGCAGCCGTAAAGCGCGCGCCAGATGCCGCGCAACAAGCCAAGGCAATCGGTCCCGCCCCCCTGCGCCGAGGCCTGATGCCGGTAGGGCGTGCCGATCCAGTCGCGGGCGATGGCGATCGCCGCCTCGGCTCGGGTCTGCGCGCTCATCCGCGCCGGCTCCCGCCGTCGTTGACCGCGGCGCCGACCGGATAGGACATCAGCCAGTCCTCGCCGGGAATGTCCGGAAAGCCCCGGAAATTGTCGAAGTTGTCGAATTTCAGCCGACAGACCTCCTCGCGCTTGTCGCAACCGGCCTCGATGCGCAGCAAGTCGCCCGGCTGCGGCGCGGTTCCCAGCGCCTGCCACAACTCGATCTCCCGCGACGCACCCGTGCCCAGCCGGTCATTCTTGACCGCGCCGACCAGCCCGGCGGCCGGACCGCTCAGCACCCGGAACCGGCCCTTCTCGAACCAGCGATCCTCGAAGCCAGCGAAGCTGGCAAAATGAAAGACCCGCGCATCGGTCACACCCTCGGCCGGCCGCTCCTCGGCAAAGCCCGGGGTCGCCAGATCGAACCGGCAGCGCCCGTCGCCAAGGATCGCGGTGCAGCGCGCATGATAGATCTGGCCCTGCGGCTGGTTCAGCACCTCGGCCAGCCCGCGCAACTCGGCGCTGAAGGCGCCACCCGACCGGGTCAACTCGCCCAGGGTTCCGCCGAATTGCAAGGCGCGCTGGCTGACATCGGTCCAGTTGACCAGCCAGCCGCGCACCTCGGCGCCGTCATAGCGCCCGGCCAGGATATCGGCCTCGGATATCGCGTCCGAGCGCAGCGCGCCGACCGCCTCGGCATTGCCCACCGCCAGCCCGGTCGCCTGCTGCACCGCCCCCGCCGTCAGCCCGCTGTCGGCGCGAAACCGGATGCCGTCGAAGCTCAGATCGCGGTCATGGTCGGTGAAGCCCAGAACCCTGCCATCGGCGCGCCTGACCGCATAGGCCCGGCACAGCGTCGTCGTGCCGGTTGCCAGATGGGCCCTCAATCCTGCGTCATACCCGCTCACAGCCGCACCTCGACCACCGGAACCTGCGGCACGTCGCCGGCCTGAAACGAGGCGACCGAGACCAGGATCCGGTCGGTATCGAAACGCACCGGCACGTCGAACTCGTATCCCGCCGTCACCCGCTCGCCGACCGCGGGCGGGGTGACGAAGCTGACCATGCCGGTCGTGGCCTCGACGCCGAAATGAACGCCCTCGGCCAGCTCGTCGCCCTGAAGGCCGATGCGCACCGTGCCGGCCACCGGCTTGGCGATCAGCCGCGCATGGGCCTCTGCGCCCGAGGCATAGGTCCGGATCAGCTGGAAATCGCGGCTGACCCCGTCGCCGGTGCCGATCAGCTGATCGTCGAAGCGCACCGGCTGCGAGGCGCGGCCAGACTTGAAATCGGCCCAGTCCTTCCAGCGAAAGCCGAAGATCTGGCCCTGCCGCGCTTCAAAGAAGGCGATCAGGTCCTGAATGTCGTCGAGGCTGCGCAGGCTGACGCCGGCATCATAGCGCCGGCGCGATTGCGACCAGGGGGTGTTGCGCTCCTCGAAGCCGTTGGTCAGTGCCACGACCTCGGTGCGCCGCTCCGGCCCGCCGACCGAGCCGAAGCTCAGATTGGCGGGAAACCGCACTTCGTGAAATGCCATGTCCTGTCCTCACCTGTTGCGATCGCCGCGCGCCAGCGCCCGGCCGACCTGTGCCGCGATCTGGCTCTGGCTGCGCTGGAAGCCCTGCACATCGGGCGTGCTGACATTTACGGTGACGTTGACCGCGCGCCCGCCGCCGGCGCTCTGCACGCCAAGCCGGCCATCGGCGCCGCGGGTCAGCGGCATGATCGCCTCGGGGCCGGCCTCGCCCATCAACCCACGGCCATTGCGCATCGGAAACAGCGTCGGCGCGCTGACGATGCCGCCGCGGGCAAAGGGCATCACCCGGCCCTGTGCGAAACCGCCGCCTTTCTCGAAGGGAAAGACCCCGCTCAGCAGCCCGTTCAGGCCGCCGGCGATCGCGCCGCCGACCGCGTCCTGCACCGGGCGGATGGCGACATTCAGCACCGAATCCGCCATCGCCTGCGCCACGCCGCGCAAGGCATCCGACAGTTTCTGCCCGTCCAGGATCAGCCCGTCGAAGGCCCGCCGCAACCCGCGCCCGATCCCGTTCGACAGCGTGTTCACCTCGCGCCCGGTGAAGATCATGCTCTCGCGCATCCGGCCAAGTTCGGCATCGAAGGCCGCCGCCATCGCCTGCGCACCGCCAAGACTGGTCTCAAGCGCCGCCGCCTGCGCCTCCAGCCCGTCCAGCCCGTCGGTTACCGCCATGTCATTCCCCTTTCGCCGTTTCACTCGACCGACCCGGCGCCAGGTCCGGCCAGGCCTGCCGCAAGGCCTCAAGTGCGCTTCGCCCCAGCGGCGCCACCGCCACCGGATCGCCCAGCATCAGCGCAAGCTCTGCCGGGGTCAGCCGCCAGAACTGATCGGGATGCAGCCCCAGCCCGGCCATGCCCGCCCGCATCAGGCCGGGCCAGTCGAAACCCGCCGGCGCCGCTTCCGTCATCGCCCGGTCTCCGCCGGGGGGGTGAAGGCGCGTGCCAGCAGCCGCGCCGCCACCTGCGCCGCCTCGACCGGGCCACCGCCGATCTCGACGGCGCGCAGGTCATCGGCACTGCCCTGCCAGCCGCCGCCGCGCAGTCCCGCGACGATCAGCATCAGGACATCGCGGCTGGAAAAGCGCCCGGACTCGAACCGCTCGACCAGCCCGATCAGCGTGCCGGTCTCAAGCGCCTCCTCCAGTTCGGCCAGCGCCCCCAAAGTCAGCCGCGCGACATGGCGCCGGCCGTCAAGACTGATCGCCACCTCGCCTGCCCAGGGGTTGGCCATCAGATCGCCGTGAAGACCAGCGCCCCGGCCGAGGCCAGGCTCAGCTCATAGGTCGCCTCGCCGTTGTAGCTGCCGGCATATTCGATCGCGGTGATCTGGAACGGCCCCTCGACGATGCCGAAATCGGGGATGATCACCTGAAACTGCTCGACCGTGCCGGCAAAGAAGATCTGCCGCGCCCGGTCGTCGGTGGCGCTGTCGACAAAGACGCCCGAGCCCGAGACCGAGGCCGAGCGCACCCCCGCGCCGCCCAGCAATTCGCGCCAGCCGCCCTGGCTTTCGAGAGAGGTCACATCGACCGTCTCGGCGTTGAAGCTGATCCGCGTGGCACGCAGCCCCGCGATCGTGGTGAACTGCCCGCCCCCGGTCAGGTCGAGCTTGATCAGAAGGTCCTTGCCGTTCTGGGCAACCATGGGAGTATCTCCGATTTGTGCAACTCACGGGCCGATATCTATCGAAACGGCCTGGCGAATGTTCGAAACATGCAAGGCAATCACCCTGCGCCCTAGTCCTCGGTGCGCGCCCGAAAGGTCAGGTCGATGCGGCGGATATCGGCCTTCTCGACCCGCCGCGCCCGGGCGCGAACGAACCACAACCCGACCAGACGCCCCCGCGACAGGACCAGCGCGGCCCCGCTCAGGGCATCCGAGACCGCCGCCGCCACCGCCTTGGCGCTCTGAAAGCCGGCGGCGTCGGTGACGACACTGACAACGAAGTCATGCAGCGCGCCGCGGCCGGTCTGGTCCGAGGCGTCACGCACATCCTCGGGCCCGATCGAGACATAGGTGCCGCTGATCGGCCCCGGCGGGACCGCATCGTGGATCGCCCCGCCGACCAGCGCGGCCAGCGCGCCGTCGGCGACCAGCCGTTGATAGATCGCGGCCTGAAGCGCCGCGCCAGTGCCATAGCTCATGCCGGAACCTCCTCCTGGGCAAAGCAGGTCAGGTAATGCCCGCCGGGGTCGTCCTCGGTGACGGCGGTGATGTGAAAGACCCGCGCCCCGTCACGCAGCCGCTGCTCGGGCCGCGGCCGCGACGGTGCCCCCATGGGCGCGGCGCGCAGGGTGATCCGGTAGGGCACGCTCGACAGGGTGACAAACTCGCCCGCCCGCTCGCGCCCGGTGCCCGGATCGACCCGCGCCCAGAGCACCCCCAGCGCCACCCAGGTCTCGGACCAGCCGCCGGAACCGTCCGGCTGGCGCTGCGCCGCTTCGAGGACCAGCTTGCGGTTAAGTCGTGGCGCGCTCATGCCGCCCCCCCGCCCAGCACCCTGACGGTGCGCCAGCGTTCGATCAGCGCCATCACCCCGAAGGGCATCGCCTGGGCGCGGGCGTCGGTCTCGTGCCGGTTCTCGTGGTAAAGGGCGGCCAGCAGGAAGACCGCCTGCGCCAGATCGACCGGCACCTCGACCCAGGCCGGGCCGAAACCGGCGGTAAAGGCAACCTCGACCCTGCCGCCGACCGGAATCCCCGGCAGGCAGCCGCCGGTGGCGATGATCTTCGGCCGCTGGCTGTCGCGTTGCAGCACATAGCGCGCCGGATCGACCGCCACCGCCACCCCGTCGCGGTCAACCATCGTCACCGTGGCAACCGCACTGACCGGCGCCACCGGCAACGGCTGCTCGCCGGGCCGGCGCCAGGCATCCAGCGTCAGAAGATAGTCCCGCGCGATCAGCGCCTTGCCGATCCGGCCCTCGATCGCGGCCATCGCGGCGCGCAGATAGCCCTCGATCAGCACATCCTGCACCCCGTCGTCGGCAAAGCCGGTGCCGAGCCGCAGATGGTCCTTGAAGTCCTGGACCGGCAGCGCCGCGGACGGCACGCTGGTCTGCTCGATCAGCATCATGGCATCACTCCGAAAATTGCGCCCCCCCCCCCTCCGGTCGGAAGGTCGGGCGCGGGCCAGCCCGCATTGCTCGGACGGAGGGAGAGCTAGACAACACGGGGGGCGTTCGGCCCGCGCCCCGGGCCGGGGAGATCCCCCGGCCCGATCCGCCGCGCTTACGCCACGGCGAATTTCAGAAGCTTGATCGCGGCAAAGTCGCTGATGTCGCCGCCGACCCGCTTGGAGGCGTAGAAGAGGACATGCGGCTTGGCCGAGAACGGATCGCGCAGCACCCGCATGTCCGGCCGCTCGGCGATGGTATAGCCGTTGTGGAAATCGCCGAAGGCGATGGCGAAGGCATCCGCGCCGATATCGGGCATGTCCTCGGCCACCAGCACCGGATAGCCCATCAGCCGCGCCGGCTCGCCGGCGGCCAGACCATCCGACCACAGGAAGCGGCCATCGGCATCCTTCATCTTCCTGACCGCGCCCGCGGTTTTCGAGTTCATCACGAAGCTCGCATTGGCGCGGTATTCGGCGTTCAGCGCATAGACCAGGTCGATGATCGCATCGGAGGCGGCGGTCGGCGAAAAGTCCCCCGCCGCACCGGTCGGGATATAGCCCAGCGAGCCCCAGGCCCAGACCCCGTTGTCGATCGTCGAATGGCTCAGGAACCCCTTCGGCTTGTCGATCCCGTCACCCGAGACGAAGGCCTGCGCCTCGGCCCGGCTGAAGCGGTCGGCGATGCGCTCGGCCAGCCAGCCCTCGATGTCGAAGGCGCTGTCATCCAGAAGCCGCTGGCTTGCCTTCGGCATCGCCGACAGCTCGTGCAGCGGGATCGAGATGCGGTCGATCTGCGGCGTCGCGGTCTCGGTCAGCGTGCCGGTCTCGGTCGCCCAGCCCGAGCCGAGGTCGCTGTGATCGACCAGCACGTCGAACGAGGTCGCCTCGACCGCCACCACATTGGCGATGGCGCGGATCGAGGCGGTCGATTTCAGCACCCCGCGGATCCGCTCCGAGGTTTCGGGATCGACCAGAAAGCCGCCCTCGGCATTCACCTGGGTATTCAGCGCCTTGCCCTCCAGCGCCAGCCCCCGAAGCCCGTCATCGTCGCCCGAGCGCAGATAGGCCGCAAAGGCCTTCTTGTGCGGCGCGTCGAAATCGACGGCGGTGGACAGGGCCGGGCGCCCGGCAGCATGAGTTTTGCGATCAAGCATGGTCAGTCGCTCTTCCTGTTGTTGCAGCTTCGATGTCATTTCGTCCTGAAAGCCCTTGAATTCGCCCAGGAACCCCTGAAGCGCGGTCTTCACCTCATGGGCCGGAGCGTCGGACACGCCTTCCCCGGCCCGAGCCTTGGTCTCGGTCTGTCTCATACCCATCACCTCACGTCAGGGGTTGTGTCAGGCGGGGCCGGAACGCCCCGCCAGCTTCCGGCGCGCATCGTCGAAGACCGCCGCCAGCTCGCGCAGGGCGGCATCCGCGGGCGTCTCGCCCTTGGTCCCGACCCGCGCCTCGGAAAGCATCGGAAAGGTCACCAGCGAGACCTCCCAAAGCTCCACCTCGCGAAGCAGCCTCAGGCCCTTCGCGTCCTTTTCCGCCGTCACCGTGCGGTAACCGATCGACAGCCCGTCGATCGCTCCCGCCCCGATCAGCGCCGCCGCCTCGCGGCCCTTGTCGATCTCGGTCAGGATGCGGCCCTTGACGCGCAAGCCGCGCGCGTCCTCGGCGATCTCGTCCCAGACCCCGATCGGTTGCGCCGGATCATGCTGCCACAGCATCTTCACCGCGCGCCCCTCGGCCGCCAGCCGCGCCAGCGAGCGCCGGTAGGCGCCGGCCACCACCACATCGCCACCCTGATCGGCCAGCCCGAACAGCGAGGCATAGCCGCCGATCCGGCAGCCATCGCTCACCGTGATCGCCTCGCCCAGCCGGCAGAACTTGGTCTCCAGCCCGTAGTCGCTTGTCATCATGTGCCTTTTCCTATCTCGGCCCGAATTCGATGATCGACTGCACCGCCTGGCTCAGCATCACGCCGACGACGCCGAAGACGGTCATCCACAGCCGCTTCTCGACCCCGACGATCATCGCCTCGATCCGCTCCAGCCGCTTCTCGACGGTCTCGAACTGCAAGGCCATGATCTTCTCGGTCGCCAGGATGCGGTGCTCATGGGTGCACTCGAACGGCTCCTTCAGATAGCGCGATCCGCCCTGCGCCATGGCTCAGGCCTCGTCGGTCAGCCGCGGCAGGCCAAGGATCGCGCGCTTCTCCGCCTCGCTCAGGAAATCCGCCGCGCCGACCCGCTGCCACTGCTGGTCACGCTCGGCCGCCAGCGCCGGCACCTGATCGAGATCGGGCTTCAGCTCGACCGCCTCGCCAAGGTGGCTCGACAGCCAATAGCCGACCGCCGCCGTCACCCGCGTTGCCAGCGGCAGCACCGTCAGCCGGAAGAAGGCGCGGTTGGCCTCCTGGTAATTGGCATAGGTGGCGTCGCCGGAAATGCCGACCAGCATCGGCGGCACCCCGAAGGCCACCGCGATCTCGCGCGCCGCTGCCTCCTTGGTCTTCTGGAACTCCATGTCGCTGGGGCTGAAGCCCATCTGCTTCCAGTCGAGCCCGCCCTCCAGCAGCATCGGCCGGCCGGCATTGCGCGCGCCCTGGTGATGGCGCTCCATCTCGCTCACCAGCCGCTCATACTGATCGGCCGAAAGCTGCGCCTGGCCGTCCGCGCCCTTGTAGACGATCGCCCCCGAGGGCCGTGCGGCATTGTCCAGAAGCGCCTTGGACCAGCTCGATGCCGAATTATGGACATCGACCGCCACCGCCGCCGCCTGCATCGGCGACAACCCGTAATGATCATCCTGCGGATGGAAGCTCTTGACATGCAGCACCGGATCGACCGGCCCGGTCATGTCGAAACGGTGCCTGCGCCCGCCGACGCTGTAGTCATAGGCCACCGGCCAGCCATCCGCTCCCGGCACCAGGCTCATCCGGTCCGACCTGAGCACATGCAACTCGGCCGGCATCCCGCCGCCGCCGCCGCCCACCGCCTCCAGATAGCCGTTCCCGCTCAGCAGCAACTGGCCGTAAAGCGCCTCGAACAACTCCGCCCGCCCCTGTCCGGCATTGGGCCGCCGCATCAGCGCGATCAGCGGATGGGTCTCGAATCGCCGCTCGCCGTCCTGACAGACCAGCGGCAGCGCCGCCGCCGCCTCGGCAATCAGCTTGACCGCCCGGAACCCGACCGGATTGCCGGCAAACCCGGTCCTGGTCAGGCTCACCACGTCGCGCGGGCTCCAGGCCACCCGGCCCGACGACCCCCAGGCGACAACCCGCCCGGTGGCCGAGGCCTTCTGCTCCGGCACCGCGCCCTCGGCGCGCCGGAAGATCTTCCATGCCATGGTCATTCTCCTGTTTCAGCCCGCGGGGCGGACCGGCACCGCATCGCGGCACCACGTCCCTTCACCTTGTCCGAAATACCTTCGGGGGGCGGCGCGCCAGCGCCCGGGGGGCAGACAGCCCCCCGCTCCGATCCCCCCCGGGGGGCAGAACCCCCCGCTCTGGCCCGCTCACAGGCTCCTGACCTGCGGCCGGCGCCACTTCGCCGCCGGCTCCACCATCAGGTCGCTCAGCGCCCAGACCAGCGCATCGACCCGGTCGGGCGAGCCGCGGCCCTGATAGCCCTGCACCGTCATCCGGCACATCTGGTCCTCCAGATCATTCAGCCCGCGCAGGTGATGCACCCTTCCCTGCTCGTAAAGTGCCGCCACCGGCTCGGCCCGGGCGGTCTTGCCGCGCGAGGCGCGCACCGCCCGGAACGGCACCACCGGATCGATCTGGCGGACCACGCTCTCGACCAGGTCGCCACCCTGGTTGACCTCGGCCACCAGCCGGTCGGCGCCGTGCCGCTCCATCGCCGAGATCGCCGCCCGCGCCCAGTCGGCCGGCGAGGCCGCCGAGACGCTGGCATCCTCCAGCACCCAGGCCCGCCAGTCGGCCGGCGGCCCCTCGGTCAGCGCACCGGCAACGACGATGCCGCACTGGTCCGAACCGGCATGCCCGGTCACCGGCGGATCGACCGCGACGACGATCCGGCTCAGATGCTCGGGTCGCGGCGCCCGGCAGGCCTCAAGCCCGGCCGTGGTCCACAGCGCCCCCTCGGCATCCTCGACAAGCACCCCGTCCAGTTCCTGCCGGCCAAGCCTTGTGCCG
Source organism: Alphaproteobacteria bacterium HGW-Alphaproteobacteria-6 (assembly GCA_002841115.1). GTDB lineage: Bacteria > Pseudomonadota > Alphaproteobacteria > Rhodobacterales > Rhodobacteraceae > Albidovulum. The sequence continues at coordinate 18,833 of PHEC01000006.1, forward strand.
GCATAGCGCGCCCGCACCTCCTCGATGAACGAGGCCGCCAGATAGGCCCGGTTGGCCTCGGTCGGCGCATGGGTGATCACCGTCGAGGGGTTCTTCAGGATCGCCTTCAGCACCCCGACATTGCGCGGCGTCGTGGTCACCACCTGACGCGGATGGGCACCCAGCCTGAGCGCGAACTGCAACATGTCCCAGGCCTCCTCGGCCCGCTTCCACTTGGCCAGTTCGTCGACCCAGGCCGCATCGAACTGCGGGCCGCGCAGGCTTTCCGGCTCATGCGCCGAAAACACCTGCGCCACCGCGCCATTGGGCCAGACCAGCCGCCTGCGCCCGGCCTCCCAGACCGGCCGCCGGTCGGGCGGCGAACAGGCAAGGATGCCGCTTTCGCCGAAGACCATGACCTCGCGCGCCTGATCGATCGTCTCGCCGACCAGGGCGACATGGCGCGCCCGCCCGGGATCGCGCGGCCGCGATCCTTCGACCTCGGCGCGCACCCATTCGGCCCCGGCGCGGGTCTTGCCGGCGCCGCGCCCGCCCATGATCACCCAGCTTCGCCAGGCCCCCTCGGGCGGCAGCTGATGCGGCAGCGCCCAGAACTCGAAGAGCCAGGGCAGCGCCATCAGCGCCGTGTCGCCGAGGTCGCCCAGAAACTCCTCAACCGTCTGCGGCGTCGCGCAGGCGAGCCAGGCGGCGGCCGATTTCAACCCGTGCCGCGTCGAAGTCGAAGGCATGGCCGGTGCCAGCGGTGCCGTCCTCTTTGCGGAGTTTTTCAACCCTCGTCCTTTCATCCATGGCCAACTGGAACGCCACTTTCAGGTCGCGCACCGCCTGTGCGGTCGCCTTCACCTCGTCCAGCCGGCCCTGCCTGATATTGCGGATCGCCTGCGCCAGTTCCCCTGCCGCCTCGCGATAAAGCTCCTCGGTCGCCGAGATCAGATCCCTCGGAACCGGTGCCTCGTCGGAAAGTCTTGCTGTCATTCAGTATGGTCCGCCCCTCATGCCTGTCCGCACGAGCGAAACGAAAAAGCGGCGCCGGGTTTCCCCTCGCCGCTCGCCCATTTCATCTAGCATGCCCGAAGTCATATCCGGGACCGTTCGCAAAGTCAAGCGAAAATCGTTTCGGATCAGATGGTTGCCGGACGGTTCGTCAAGACCTTGTTAACCCGCCAGCGTCAGTTGCCATCGGCCGCAGGTGCGGCCTGCTGCGCCTCGATCGCGCGCCATTTCGCGACATTGGCGTTATGCTCGGCCAGGGTCTCGGCAAAGGCATGGCCGCCGCTGCCATCGGCGACGAAGAACAGGTCATCCGTCACCTCGGGATCCAGCGCCGCGGCAATGCTCTCGCGCCCCGGATTGGCGATCGGCGCCGGTGGCAGCCCGTCGATCACATAGGTGTTGTAGGGCGTGTTGGAGCGCAGCTCGCTCTGCCTCAGCCCGCGCCCCAGCGCACCCTGCCCCTTGGTCAGCCCGTAGATCACCGTCGGATCGGTCTGCAGCTTCATCCCCTGGCGCAGCCGGTTGACAAAGACGCTCGCCACCCGGCGGCGTTCTTCCGGCACGCCGGTCTCCTTCTCGACGATCGAGGCCATGATCAGCGCCTCCTCGGGCGTCTCATAGGGCAGGCCCTCGACCCGCGCCGCCCAGAGATCGGCCAGAATCCTGTCCTGGCGCGCCTGCATCTCGGCCAGAAGCGCCGCCCGCTCGCCGCCGCGCGCCACCTCGTAGCTGTCCGGCGCCAGCCGCCCCTCGGCCGGCACCTCGGTCAGTTCGCCGGCCAGGAAGGTCGCCCGCTTCAGCGCCTCGACCGCCTGCCAGCTGGTCGTGCCCTCGGCCAGCGTCACCCGGAACCGCACATCGGGGTTGTCGACGACATCGACGAACGCCTTCGGCGCCGCCGCTGCCGCCGGATCGAACTTGACCACCTCGACATAGCGGTTTGTCGCCGGATCAAGCTCGCGCAGCACCACGTCGCTGGCCAGCACGCCGATGCGGTAGTTGACCTCGGTGCCGCAGGTCGACTGGCCGCTGCCGGTGATCGCCTCGACGATGCCGGCCATCGTCGACCCCGGCGCCACCAGGTAGGACCCGGCCTTGATCTGCCCGGCCCGCCCGGCGTAATCGGCGCCGACCTTGAAGATATAGGCCGAACTCACCGCCCCGCGCGCCGCCAGGTCCTGCGATACCGTGCGCAGGGTGGCGCCGCGCGGCACCTGCAGGCAGATCGCCTTGTCGAGCGGCCCCGCCCCGGCATATTGCCGCTGCCCCCAGGCGATCACCCCGGCCGCGACGACCAGCAGCAATATCGCCACGGTCAGGAAATTCGCCGCGACATGGCGCCACATCAGCCCGCCGCCCGCCCGAGGATCAACGAGGCATTGGTGCCGCCAAAGCCGAAACTGTTCGACATCGCGATGTCGATCCGGCGCCGGACCGCCCGGTTCGGCGCCAGATCCAGCACCGGCACCACCTCGGGGTTGTCAAGGTTGATGGTCGGCGGCGCCACCTGATCACGCAGGGCCAGGATGCAGAAGATCGCCTCGATCGCGCCGGCGGCCCCCAGAAGATGCCCGGTCGCCGACTTGGTCGAGGACATCGTCGCCCCGGCCGCCGCATTGCCCATCAGCCGCTCGACCGCCGCCAGTTCGATCGTGTCGGCCATGGTCGAGGTGCCATGCGCGTTGATGTAGTCGATATCGCCCGGCGCCAGCCCGGCGCGCCTGATCGCCGCCTGCATCGCCCGGAAACCGCCATCGCCATCCGACGACGGCGCGGTGATGTGATAGGCATCGCCCGACAACCCGTAGCCGAGGATCTCGGCATGGATCTTCGCGCCGCGCGCCTTGGCGTGCTCGTATTCCTCAAGCACCACGACGCCGGCGCCCTCGCCCATGACGAATCCGTCGCGGTCGCGGTCATAGGGCCGGCTCGCCCTGGTGGGATCGTCATGGCGCGCCGTCGACAGCGCCTTGCAGGCGTTGAACCCGGCAACCCCGATCTCGCTGATCGGGCTTTCCGCACCACCGGCCAGCATCACATCGGCATCGCCCCACATGATCAGCCGCGCCGCATCGCCGATCGCATGGGCGCCGCTGGCACAGGCGGTCACCACCGCATGGTTCGGCCCCTTGAAGCCGTGGCGGATGCTGATCTGGCCACTCGCCAGGTTGATCAGCGCCGCGGGAATGAAGAAGGGCGACACCCGCCGCGCGCCCTTCAGATGGATGGTCAGCGCGGTCTCGGCGATCGTCGACAGCCCGCCGATCCCCGAACCCATCATCACCCCGGTGCGGCAGCGGCTTTCCTCGTCCTCGGGCGCCCAGCCCGAATCCCTGACCGCCTGATCGGCCGCGGCCATGCCGTAAAGGATGAAGTCGTCGACCTTGCGGCGGTCTTTCGGCTCCATCCAGTCATCGGCGTTGAAGGTGCCGCCCGTGCCATCGCCCAGCGGGATCTCGCAGGCATAGCGGGTCACCACATTGGCGGTGTCGAAGCGGGTGATCATGCCCGCACCCGACTGCCCGGCGATCAGCCGCGCCCAGGTCTCCTCGACGCCGCAGGCAAGCGGTGTGACCATGCCAAGCCCGGTGACCACCACTCGCCGCATGCCCGTCTCCTTCGATGAAACCCCGTCCGGCCGGTGATACACGCGCCGGACGGGCCGCGCAACAAGCCACCCGCCGCCGACCCGCCATCCGCCGGGCCGCCATTGCCGCCTTTCGGCCTGCCGGCACATGAAAGCCAAAACGGCACCCGCTTCGGGGTGCCGTCAGACGCCCCTGACCGGGGCGCATTCGCCGTCGTCCCTGCCGGGATCAGGCCGCTTCCGTGATGAACTTCACCGCATCGCCGAAGGTCTGGATGGTCTCGGCCGCATCATCCGGAATCTCGATCCCGAACTCTTCCTCGAAAGCCATCACCAGTTCGACCGTATCCAGGCTGTCGGCCCCCAGATCATCGATGAAAGAGGCGGCTTCGGTCACCTTGCCCTCATCCACGCCCAGATGCTCGACGACAATTTTCTTCACGCGATCGGCGATGTCGCTCATGTCAATTCCTCATGTTCGCGGGCCTGCACCCGCCCCTGGTCTCGTGCTCTGTCGAGCGGTTCTGGCCGCGCCTGCGCGCGACCGCCGGAAATGCACCATGCACCGCCCGGCAAGTCAGCGCCGCCTATAGCATAGTCTCGGTCGCTGGCAAACGCTTTCGCAGACCCTGCCGCGGCCGCGCCTACAGCATGGCCATTCCGCCGTTGACATGCAAGGTCGCACCGGTGACATAACCGGCCTCGGCGCTGGCCAGATACAGCGTCGCCGCGGCGATCTCGGCGGCCTCGCCCATCCGCCCGGCCGGAATCTGCCCCAGGATCCGCGCCTTCTGCTCGTCGGTCAGCTTGTCGGTCATCGCCGTGGCGATGAACCCCGGCGCCACGCAGTTGACGGTGATGCCGCGGCTCGCCACCTCCTGCGCCAGCGACTTCGACAGCCCGACCAGACCAGCCTTGGCCGCGGCATAATTCGCCTGACCCGGATTGCCGGTCGCCCCCACCACCGAGGTGATGGTGACGATCCGCCCCCAGCGCGCCTTCATCATGGCGCGCAGAACCCCCCGGCACAGCCGGAAGCTTGCCGTCAGGTTGACATCGATCACCGATTGCCACTCGTCATCCGACATCCGCATGAACAGGTTGTCGCGGGTGATCCCGGCATTGTTGACCAGGATATCGACCGATCCCATCGCCTCGGCGGCGCGCTTCGGCAGGGCCTCGACCGCGCCCGCATCCGACAGATCGCAGGCCAGCACATGCGCCCGCCCGCCCAGTTCCGCCGCCAGCGCCGCAAGCGGCGCCTCGCGCGTCCCCGACAGCGCCACCACCGCGCCGGCACCATGCAGCGCCCGCGCGACCGCCCCGCCGATCCCGCCCGAGGCGCCGGTAACCAGCGCCGCCTTTCCCGTCAGATCGAACATGCGCCTCTCCTTGCCTTCTTCTGTTTCCAAATACCTCGGGCGGGGTCCGGGGAGGGCAGCGCCCACCCCGGCCTTGCCACCGACACCAGCCTCACCCCAGCCTCACCCCGGCCTCATCGAAGCGCGGCCGCGACATCCTCGGGCGTGCCGACGGCGCGGGTCTCGGCCCCGGCCGCGATCCGCCGGATCATCCCCGACAGCGCCTTGCCGGCACCGATCTCCCAGAACTCGGTCACCCCCTGCGCCGCCATCCACTGTACCGATTCCCGCCAGCGCACCGATCCGGTGACCTGCTCGACCAGCAGCGCGCGGATCACCGCCGGGTCATCCACGGCGGCGGCGCGGACATTGGCGACCAGCGGCACCGCCGGCGCCCTGATCGCCACCCCGTCAAGCGCCTCGGCCATCGCCCGCGCCGCGGGCTCCATCAGCGCGCAATGAAACGGCGCCGAGACCGGCAGCAGGATCGCGCGTTTCGCGCCCCGCGCCTTGGCGATCTCCAGCGCCCGCTCGACCGCGCCGCGATGGCCCGAGATCACCACCTGCGCGGGATCGTTGTCATTGGCGGCCTGGCAGACCTCGCCCGCGGCCGCCTCGGCCGCGACCTCGACCGCAGTCGCAAGATCGAGCCCCAGAAGGGCGGCCATCGCGCCGACACCGACCGGCACCGCCGCCTGCATGGCGCGCCCCCGCAACCGCAACAGCCGGGCGGTATCGGCCAGGCTCAGCGCCCCGGCAGCGCAGAGCGCGGAATATTCGCCCAGCGAATGGCCCGCGACATAGGCCGCCGACCCGATGCCGATCCCCTCGGCCTCAAGCGCCCGCAGCGCCGCGATCGAGGTCGCCATCAGCGCCGGCTGGGCGTTCTCGGTCAGGGTAAGCGCCTCGGCCGTGCCCTCCCAGATCAGCTGCGAGAGCGGCTCGCCAAGGGCGGCGTCGACCTCGTCGAAGACCGCCCGGGCGGCCGGATAGGTATCGGCCAGCGCCCGGCCCATGCCGACCACCTGCGCCCCCTGCCCCGGAAATACGAATGCGCGCGTCATGGCCTCTCCCGCTCAAAGCCCGTCCTGTCCGCATACCCCGCCCGGCACCGCAGCGCAATCCGCGCGGCTCCACCCCCGGCCAGGCCGCGCGCAAGCGCTGTGCGAACCCGCATCAAAGCCGGCGGTTTTCCCCGTCACCCGGCAAGGCTATGAAGGCCGCGGTGTTCCACTTTCCCGAGGTTGCGATGCCGAAAGGCGACAGACCCCAAGGCTACGGTGCCGCGATCCGCACCCTCCACTGGCTGACCGCCATCATGGTCGGCTGCAATATCGCGCTTGGCCTTTATGCCGGCGGCCTGCCGACCGGCAATGACGCCGAGGTGGCGCGGGCAGCACTGGCCTATTCGGCGCACAAGACCATCGGCGTCAGCCTGCTCGGCCTGACCCTGTTGCGGATCGGCGTCGCGCTGTCCGGCCCGCGCCCCGCGCCGCTGCACCCCGAACGCCGGATCGAGACACTGGCCGCCGCGACCGTGCATTGGGCGCTTTACGGCGCGCTTCTGGTGATGCCGGCCGCCGGCTGGATCGCCCATGCCGCCAATACCGGATTCGCGCCGATTCTCTGGCCCTTCGGCCAGTCCCTGCCGCTGGTAACAAAATCCGAATCCCTGGTTCATGCCTTCGACGCGGTCCACCGCGCCGGCGCCTGGACACTTTACGGCGCGCTGGCGCTGCATGTCGCCGGCGCCCTGAAACACGCGCTGATCGACCGCGACGCGACGCTGGCGCGGATGACCCGCCCGATCCGCAACGCGGCACCGGCCGCGCCCCCCTCGCCCAACCCGGTCGCGGCGCCCGCCCTGATCGCCGCCCTCCTCTGGGCCGGCGTCATCGCCACCGGCCTGAGCCTCGGCTTGCGCGAGGTCGCGGCCCCCGGCGCCAGTGTCAGCGCCGCCACCGGCGGCAACTGGGCGGTGACCGACGGCAGCCTGACCTTCTCGGTCCGCCAGCTTGGCAGCCCGGTCGAGGGCCGCCTGTCCGGCTGGAGCGCCGCGATCGCCTTCGACGAGGGCACCGGCACCGGCAATGCCCGGGTGACGATCCCGCTGGCGCCGCAGCCCGACGGCGCCGCCGAACGCGGCCTCAGGCTCGGCGCGGTCACCGCCCAGGCACTGGGGCCGGAGTTCTTCGACGCCGCCGCCCACCCCGAGGCGGTCTTTGCCGCCGATATCGCGCCAGCCACCGACCCCGCCGACACCGCCGGCGGCGCCACCCATCTGGCCACCGGCAGCCTCAGCCTGCGCGGCACCAGCGTTCCCGTCACCCTGCCCTTCGCCCTGACCATCAACGGCGCAGAGGCGACGATGTCGGGCGCGGTCACGCTTGACCGGCGCGATTTCGGCATGGGGCCAGGCTATCCCGACGAGACCAGCGTCGGCTTTGCCGTCACCGTCACCGTCGCCCTGACCGCGACCCGGATCTAGCGCGCCAGCCGCCACTTGCCCGGGATCGCCATCCCCATGGGATGTGACCGGCCCCCCGATCGTCCCTCGGTCATAACGAGAGTCTGGCTTGTTGATAGTGGTCGGTTTCCGGTTGGGCAAGCGCGGCGGGCGCGTAAAATGCGCTTCTGATCCAACGGTCATTGCCCATTTTCTGCGCAAGCGCGCCCCCCTTGCCAAACGTGTCGTGTTCGAGAGCGGACCGTTATCGGTGTGGTCTTGTCCTGCACTCTGCGCAGAAGACTTGCCTGCGATGTGCATCGATGCGGCAGGCCAAGGCCGCGCTTGACATGGCACCGAACAAGACCGGTGCGAATGACGCTGACGGTCTGGCACAACTTGCGAAGATCGGCTTCCTTCGAGACGTGCGCGCGAAAGGCTTCGACAGCATGCTGACGCGCACGCTGGTGGCTGTTCGTGCTCCGAAGCCTTCTTGTCGTTGACCATGCAGGTTGCCCTGGATCAGGAAGCTCGTCGCACCACCACCAGAGGCATGGCCCCATCGGCCAACCATGCCGCTATTTGACGGCCCCCATGGACAGACCTCGTACAAGCCATTTCTGCCCGAACCAGCCAAGGATGACGACAGGCAGCGCGACCAGTGTTCCCGCCGCGGACATCTTCGCGTACCACAGCCCCTGGGCCGACATGAAACTGATCATGTAGAGCGGCACGGTGGCGGCCCGTGTCGTCGTCAGGGTAAGGGCCAGAAGGAATTCGTTCCAGGCAAAGATGATCGCCAGAAATGCCGTTGCGAGCACACCGTTCTTGACCATCGGCAAGGCGATAAGGGTCAGTTCATGAAACGTGCCGGCACCATCCATGCGCCCCGCATCCAGAACGTCGGCTGGCAGATCCTGGAAGAATGATCGCATCATCCAGACCGCAATCGGCAGGTTCATGGCGGTATAGAGAATGATCAGCGCCAGCACATTGTCCAGCAGGCCCACAAACCGTGTCGCCAGAAAGATCGGGATGATCACGCCCACCACCGGCAGGAACCGGGTCGAGATCAGGAAGAACAGAACATTCCGCTTGCTCGTGGTCTGCGGCAGGGTGAGCGCATAGGCCGCCGGGATCGCAAGCAGCAAGACGATAAGCGTGGAAACCAGTGTCGCCATCGCGGAATTCACGAAATACGGCATGAAGTCGCCCGCGAGGATCAGCCGGTAGTTCTGGAGCGTCGGCGTGTAGGTGAATGGAATGCCATTGAGGAATTCCGGCACCGGCACAAAGGCGGGTGGCATTTTGGGCGCCTCGACCTCGGTCTTGAGCCCGCTGGTGGCGAGATAGAGGAACGGAAACGATACGAACAGTGCCACGCCCCAGGCGAGCACCGTCCGGAGTCGGCTTGCCCGTTCGATTCCCCGCGCGGCGGCAGGTCTGCGGTTCCAGAACGCCATCAGTCCAGATCTCCCATCAGGCTGCCGAGCAGTTTCAGCAGGTATGTCACGACGACGATCGTGCCGAGCACGATCACGACCGCCATGGCCGCCGCATGGCCGATATCGAAGCTGTAGAAAACGCTCTGGTAGATCAGGAATGGCACGTTTGTCGTTGCGGTGCCGGGGCCGCCCTGGGTCAGCATGAAGATCACGTCGAATTCGTTGACAATGAAGATCGACCCAAGCAGGCCGCTGAGCTGAAGGTATTTTTTCAGATGCGGCAAGACAATGAAGCGGGTTTCGGCCCACGGCCCGGCCCCGTCCATCCGCGCCGCCTCGCGCTGGTCGTCATTGAGCGCCTGAAGCCCGGCAAGGATGATGATCATCATGAAAGGTGCCCAGCGCCAGACCAGCACCGCCACGACCGAGGCAACCGGATACATCCCGATCCAGTCGATCGGGGTGCCACCGAATTGACGGACGATCCAGTTCAGGATGCCGAAGATCGGGCTGAGCACGGTGTATTTCCATGCCAGCGCCCCGATGATCGGCATGATCAGGAAAGGCGTGATCAGCAAGGTCCGCACGATGCCGCGACCGAAGAACCGGTCATGGACCAGCAGCGCGTAGACCAATCCCACCAGCAACGACAGGAGCACCGCCGCGACCGTGAAGCTCAATGACGTGACCACCGAGTCCAGGAACCGCGAGTCGCGGAAAATGTCGAGGTAGTTTCCAAAGCCGTTGAACGCCGTGTTCTCGGGTCTTTGCAAGTTCCAACGAAACAGACTGTAGATGACGGTCAGGATGAAGGGCGCCTGCGTGACGACGATGACGACAAGCAGGGCCGGCGCGATGAGCGGATTGCGCCAGATCCACAGCCCGAACCGCCCGAGGATCGGAATCCGCCCGAAAAGGGCCGGCTTGGCATCTGGTTTCATCTGTTGCGCCTCGTTCGTGAACGTTGCGGTCGTCGTGCCGCATCGGGAAAAGCCGTGCGCCCGCCCCGCAGCAAACCGGGGCCGCGGGGCAGGCGCGGTGCCACCTAGTTCCTGTAACCGCCGTTGACGGCGACGTCCTCGGCATATTGCTGGCATTTGCCGATCGCCTCGTCGACCGTCTGCTGGCCGACGACAGCGCCCGAGAACTCCTGCGTGCACCGGTTGCCCAGGTCCTGGAACTCCGGGATCTGGATATACTGGTTGCCCGTATAGGGCGTGTCCTCATAATGCGTGCCGTTCACCCCATCGACGGTTGCCAGTGTCCGGTCCAGAACCGCCATGAAGGGCGCGGCGAATTCCGAATAGGACGAGCTGGCCTCATACTGCGACTGGCGTGCCGGACCGGGCATGTTGCCCCAGCCCACGAGCGGCGCGGCATAGGGGACGTAGTCGGGGCCCGTCGCCCAGCTGATGAAGGCAAGCGCGGCCCCCTTGTTGTTGGCGCTGGTCGGGACCGCCCAGGCCCAGGTCCAGAACCAGGCACTGGGTTTGCTGCCCGCCTCAGCCACCGGCGCCATTGCCACCGCCATGTTCTCGGCATGGGGGTTGGTTTCCGGATCGAAGAACACCTGCGCCCAGGAACTGTCATCATAGAGCATCGCGGCCTGGCCCGTGGTGATCGCCTGGCCGCATTCCTGGTTGCCGAACTGCGTGACCCCCGGCGGAGTCACATTCTGCAAGGTCTCGACGTAGAAATGGATCGCCGCCGAGGTTTCAGGCGACGTGATCTGGGCGTTCCAGTCCGCGTCGTACCAGCGCCCGCCGAAGGTGTTGATCACCGTTCCCAGTGGTGCCCCCATCTGCCCCCAACCGGGTAGGCCGCGCAGGCACAGGCCATATTGGCCCGCCGCCGGATCGTGCAGCGCAGTGGCGATCTCGACGACCTCATCCCAGGTCGGCGCCTCGGGCATCGTCAACCCGGCGGCCTCGAGCAGGTCCGCGCGGTAATAGAGCATCGACGCTTGTGCGCTGCCGGGTGCGGCATATAGCTTCCCGTCATGGCTGAGGCCATCGAGATAGCCCTGGAACACGTCATCAGCTTCGTAGGCCGGATCGTCCATGAGCGCATCGAGCGGCTCCAGCCAGCCGGCGCGGCCCCACATCGGAACCTCGAACGGCCCTGTGGTGATCAGGTCATAGATGCCGCTCTGGGTCGTGATATCGGTGGTGATCCGGGCCCTGACCTCGTTTTCCGGCACCAGTTGGAATTCCACCTCGATGTCGGGATAAAGCCGGTTGAATTCCGGCAGAAGATCCCGCATCGCCACGAATTCAGCGTTGTTGACGGCACCAATGACCAGTCGGCCGCTTTGCGCCAAGGCGTCCTGCGCGCCGAACCCGGCAGCCAGAACTGTCCCCGCTGCCAGAGCGGCGCGGAGCACTCCGCCACTCGCCCGCTGTCTTCCAAGCTCAGTCAACATGATTGTATCCTCCCTTAGGTTGCTTGTCAGGTCTCGGTTCACTTCGTTTCCGCGCCATACTCAGTCACCACCTGGAAACGGCGCGGTCGTCGCGGTCGACTCGCGCCGCTCCACTTCTTGCGACCCTGTCGAGAGAGCCGCCACATCCGATCATGGTGGCCGACATGACCCGCGGATCCTCTTCCCGCGCAGTCCAGTCGATCGCCAGTCGGTGTTCCATGTCCTCCATCCCGTTTCGTAGGTTTGCCCGCTTCGTAGGTTTGACTGTCGCCTGGCGCCCGTCGCAGACCGATCACGGCCTTCGCGACATTGCATTGTCTGCGGCGTCGAAGCGGTGGATCTTGTTGGCGTCCGGCGTCAAGAAGACGGTATCGCCGAAACGGACGGCCATCTCACCGGCCACGCGAACGGTCAGCGGCCCCGCGCCCGGCACGGTGACGTGCAGGAACGTGTCCGAGCCCAGATGCTCGACGATGCCGACCCTGCCTTTCCAATCGCCTGCGTCCTTCGACAGGGCGATGTGTTCGGGCCGTACACCGATCGTTGCCGCACCATGCTGCGCCGCCGTCTCGCCGGTGACGAAATTCATTTTCGGCGAGCCGATGAAACCGGCGACAAACAGGTTGCGCGGTTGATTATAGAGTTCCATCGGAGAGCCAACCTGTTCGATGATGCCGCTGCGCAGCACCACGATCTTGGTTGCCATGGTCATCGCCTCGACCTGATCGTGCGTCACGTAGATCGCGGTCGTTTTTAGGCGCTGGTGAAGCTCCGAGATTTCCAGTCGCATGTTGACCCGAAGCGCGGCATCGAGGTTGGACAGCGGTTCATCGAACAAGAACGCCTTGGGTTCCCGCACGATCGCGCGGCCGATCGCGACCCGCTGGCGCTGGCCGCCCGACATCTGGCCGGGGCGCGCATCGAGATGCCCCGTCAGGTTGAGCGTTTCGGCAACGGCTTCGACCTTTCGGGCGATTTCGGCCTTGTCGAGCCCGGCCATGCGCAGTGGAAAGCCGATATTGTCGCGCACCGGCATGTGCGGGTAGAGCGCGTAGGACTGGAACACCATGGCCAGCCCGCGCTGAGCGGCGGCGACCCCGGTTATATCGGTGCCGTCGATCGCCACCGAGCCCGATGTCACATCCTCCAGCCCCGCGATCAGGCGCAACAGCGTGGTCTTGCCGCAACCGGACGGGCCGACGAAGACCACGAACTCGCCGTCCTCTATATGCAGGTCCAGCGGCGGAATCACCTCCACTGCGCCGAATTGCTTGGTCACGTTGCTCAGCGTGATGTGTCCCATCAATCAACTCCCGGCGCGCTGGCCAATTTGTGTGGTTGTCCGGCACACCGCGGCGCAGGATCGCCAACCTGGCCCCAAAGGATCGCGGAACGACGTTCCGGAGTGGGCGCAGCCTGAGGGACGGTCTCTGTGCGGCACGGCCCCGGCTGCATCACCGCTGTTTTCTGCATTGCTGAACGACACGGGACCCTCGCTAGTGATTATGACGCGGCGGTGTGCGCGCGACCTGCCGGAAACGAACCGCATCCTCGATCACCGCGCCGTCGCGCAACTGGCCGACGGTCTGGCGATAGAGCGCCTGCCACGGCGTCTGGCTCTCGGGCACGGCCGGCACGGCACCCGCCTTGCGTCGATTGAGGAACTCTTCGTCGGACAGCAACGCATCGCACCGCCGCGTGTTCAGGTCGATGCGGATCCGGTCGCCGGTACGCAGCAGGCGAAGATTGCCCCCCACGGCGCTTTCGGGTGAGGCATTCAGGATCGAAGGGCTGTCCGATGTTCCCGACTGACGGCCGTCGCCGATCGTCGGCAGGCTGGTGATGCCCCGACGCAACAGCGCGTCGGGCGGCTGCATGTTCACGACTTCGGCCGATCCGGGCCATCCAACCGGGCCGGCACCGCGGATCACCAGGATCGTGGCCACGTCGATCTTGAGCGTCGGGTCGTTGATGCGGGCGTGATATTCCTCGGCACTGTCGAACACGGCGGCGCGGCCCTCGAACACGCCCTCCTGGCCGGAGCGGGACAGGAAGCGCTCGCGAAACTCGTCTGAAATCACGCTGGTTTTCATGATCGCGAAGTCGAACAGGTTACCCGAAAGGACCATGAACCCCGCCCGCTCGCGCAGCGGTCGGTCATAGGGCCGGATCACATCGCGGTCGCGCGCCTCGCAGCCTTCCAGGTTCTCGCCCAGGGTCCGACCGGTCACGGTGAGCGCATCGGTGTCGATCATGCCGGCCCGCATGAGTTCCCACATCACCGCCGGCACGCCACCAGCGCGGTGAAACCGCTCGCCGAGATAGCGCCCCGCGGGCTGGACATCGGCCAGAAGCGGCACATCGTACCCGTGCGTCTGCCAATCGTCGGGGGCCATCTCGATCCCGGCATGGCGTGCGATCGCCACGAGATGGGGTTGCGCGTTGGTCGAGCCGCCGAGCGCGGAATTGGTCACGATGGCATTCACGATCGCCGCGCGGGTCAATATCTGCGACGGGCGCAGGTCCTCTTTCACCATCGCCACGATCCGCTGGCCGGTGCGGTAGGCCATCTGCGCCCGCTCGCGGTAGGGGGCGGGGATGGCGCCACAGCCGGGCAGCGACATGCCCAAGGCCTCGGCAAGCGAATTCATCGTCAACGCAGTGCCCATCGTGTTGCAATGCCCCGCAGAGGGTGCGCTATCGGCGGCGCGGGCGATGAATTCGTCCTCGTCGATCTCGCCCGCCGCCAGCTTGCGCCGGCTTTGCCAGATCACCGTGCCCGACCCGACCAGCTTGCCGTCATGCCAGCCGTCCAGCATCGGGCCGCCCGACAGGACGATCGCCGGAATGTCCACGGTTGCCGCCGCCATCAGCGCCATCGGCGTGCTCTTGTCGCAACCGGTTGTCAGCACGACGGCATCCAGCGGATACCCGTGCAGAATCTCGACCAATCCAAGATAGGCAAGGTTGCGGTCGAGCGCCGCGGTCGGGCGGCGGCAGTTTTCGAAGGTCGGATGGACCGGGAATTCCAGCGGTATGCCACCGGCATCACGGATGCCATCACGGACCCGCCGGGCCAGGTCCACGTGGATGCGATTGCACGGATTGATGTCGCTACCGCTCTGCGCGATCCCGACGATCGGCTTGCCCGAGCGCAATTCCTCGGGCGTCAGGCCATAATTCATGAACCTTTCGAGGTAGAGCGCCACCATGTCGATCCGATCCGGGTTGTCGAACCAGTCCTGCGAGCGCAACCGCTGCCCTGTCGCTGTCAAGGTCATTGCGTCACCCCGCCGCTGTCACCCGAAAGCCCGGAGGCCTTTTTGTTCGATGGCGATAGCGCTTCCAGCGCGAGGACAAGACCCGAATGATCGATGTCGCCCTCACGCGCGATCAGCCGCGCGAAGGCATCTTCGAGCACGTCACTGAACGGCAGGGAGTGCCCCAGGTCCGCGGCATGGCGGCGGGCATTGCGAATGTCCTTGAGATGTGTGCTCGACCGACCACGGGGCGCGAAGTCGCCCGCGATCATGCGCGGAGCATATTGCGCAAGAACCGTGCTGCCGGCCAGCCCGCCGCCGATGAGGTCGACGAACCGCGCGAGATCGAGGCCGCCCAAACGCGCGAGTATCATGCCCTCGGCAACGCCGCCAATGGTCAGGCCCACAATGATCTGGTTGGCCAGCTTTGCGACCTGCCCCGAGCCCGCGGGCCCCAAATGCACCGCCCGCCCCAGGGGGGAGAGGACCGGGAGCGCGCGCTCGAAATCCTCGGCCGAACCGCCGACCATGATGGCAAGCCGCCCCGCTTCTGCCCCGGCCGTACCGCCCGAAACCGGGGCATCAAGATAGCGCAAGCCACGTGCGGCCAGACGTTCCGCGTGGTCGCGCGCCTCGGTCGGGGCGATGGAACTCATGTCTATGACCAAGGTGCCGGGCGCCATCGCCGCGGCCGCCCCTTGCCCGAACAGGACATCTTCAACGGCAGCGCCGTCGGTCAACATGGTGATGACGATATTGGCCTCGTGCACCGCCTCGGCAACATCAGCTGCGATCCGCAGGTCGCGTCGGTCGATCCGGTCCAGCGCGGCGGGGCTGCGGTTCCAGACCGTGACTGGCCCAAAGACATCGGCCAGGCGCCGCGACATCGGCGCGCCCATCAGCCCCAGCCCCAGCAGGGTGATGGATTTATCCGCCACGCTGCTCACGCCGCGCCCTCTGCGCGCTTGTGCGCGGTCAGCGCCATCAACTTGCGGTCGCGCCAGCGTTGCCGCTCGGCCAGTTGATCGCGCGGAAGAACCGCCGCGCGGTCGTTCTCCAGATCATCCACCAGCGTGCCGCGCCAGGGGACCGGGTGCTGATCCTCGGCGATCCGCTCATAGGCGGGGCCATAGCGCGCGACATAATCCCGAATGCCGCCCGGCGCATTCAGATCAATTGTCTCGAACGGGCCCATGAAGGACCACCGCAGACCCAGCCCGTCACGGACGCCGGTATCGACATCATCGGCGCTGGCATAGCCCTCGGCCACCAGCCGAAAGGCCTCGTTCAGCAACGCGCCCTGAAGGCAGTTCATCACGAAGCCCTCGGCCTCCTTTTTCATCACGATCGGAGACTGCCCGCAGTCGCGCAGCAATGCCGATGTGCGCGCGACCGCCTCGGCACTCGTCCAGGCGGCGGGCACGATCTCGACCGCAGGGACAAGGTAGGGCGGGTTGATCGGATGGGCGACCAGACAGCGATGACGGCCGGGCAGGCCTTCCGTGAAACGCGACGGCAGAATGGCCGACGAAGAACTGGCCAGGACCACGCCATCCCCAGCCAAGGCATCGAGTTCGGCGAAGACCTCCCTCTTGGCCTCGACCTGTTCCGGCGTGCATTCCTGCACATGGGTCACCCCATCGAGCGCGCGCGCCAGATCGGGAGTCGCGTGGATCCGCGCCATCACGTCCGATGGGTCCTGCTTGTTCAACAGATCATGGGCATGCAGATCGGCGACCATGGCTCCGATTTCCGCCAGCGCAACGTCGAGCGCCGAGGGCTTCGCATCGAACAGGCGCACGGCATACCCGGCCCGGGCAAACGAGATTGCCCAGCCCCGTCCGACCATGCCCGCCCCGACGACAGCAATCGAATCCTTGGCCATATTGTGCCTTTCTGCTGATTGCGCGCTGCCTTGAGTGGGCGGCATCTTCAAAAATTTCTGGTCTACCTAGCATACCACTAATATCGATTCACGAGCCTGCGTCAAGTCGACAAACCGAGAAATTCTGCGGACTTTCAGGTTGGAAAACCCGCGAGATAAAGAAAATCTCATTTTTACATTATATTTTCATTTACTTATGGAGAGACCCAGCGTCGCAACATCAAGGCGCCCTGGACCCGCGCCGCCTGGGCGACTTGACAGGGCGACAGACTCTTTATAGAGGTGGTATCACTGTTACATCAGCATCGCCGGATCACAGTCTTTTTGGATCGGTCGATCCTTGGTCGGGCCCTGGACGATTTGACTGTCATGCCTCGTTTCGCCGCCAACCTGTCGATGTTGTTCCCCGAGCGCCCCTTCCTCGATCGGTTCGGATGCGCCGCGCGTGATGGGTTCACGGCGGTCGAGTTCCTGTTTCCCTATGACTGGGCCTCCACCGACCTGGCAGATCGGCTAACCGAAAACAGCCTGACGCAGGTTCTTTTCAACTTGCCGCCTGGCAGCTGGAAACAGGGCGACCGCGGCCTTGCCTGCCTACCCGAACGCACAGCCGAGTTCCGCGAAAGCGTCGATCTGGCTCTGGAATACGCGAGCGCGCTCAACTGCAAGCGATTGCACGTCATGTCGGGCCTTGTCGCTGACCGCAAGGACCGCGACACACTGCGCACAACCTATATCGAGAACCTTCGCCATGCTGCTGACCGCGCCGCCGAGCAAGGCGTTACTCTGCTCATCGAGCCGCTCAATCCGCGTGACATGCCGGGCTACTTCCTCAACAGCGTGCCATGCGCGCTCGACGTGATCGCCGCCGTCGCCCGGCCCAATCTGAAACTCCAGGCCGATATCTACCATCTGCAACGGATCCAGGGTGAGTTGGCAAACACGCTGACCGCTCACATTGGGGTCATCGGCCATGTGCAGATTGCCGACACGCCCGGTCGGCATGAACCGGGCACTGGCGAGATCAATTACCCGTTTCTGTTCGCTGTCCTCGACGGCTTGGGGTATGAAGGCTGGGTCGGCTGCGAATATGTGCCGAGCAGCGGGGCGGGCGCCGCGTCTGATTGGATGACCGCCGCAGGCGGAACGGCTACGTTGCGATCGCACAATATGGGAATGCGCGCTTCCAGTGGTGATCGTTCGCAGGTAGCATCGGTGAAGAAAAAGTAGGGGCAGCACAAAGGTATGGGCCGAAACGACATTCGCCGCAGAAAACTCTATGAAGAGATCGCGTCCGAGCTTGAGCGGCGGATCCACGCCGGCGATTACGCGCCCGGAGATCACCTGCCTTCCGAGCGCAATATCATGGAGGAGTTCGGCGTCGGGCGCCCGGCAGTGCGCGAGGCCCTGTTCGCGTTGAGCAAGATGGGCCTGGTCCTTGTCAGGAGCGGTGAGCGCGCCGTTGTCACCAGCCCCACGGCAGATGTCCTGATCCAGGAATTGTCAGGCGCCGCCCGTTCTCTGATGGCCACCAAGGACGGCGTGCGCATGTTTCAGAACGCACGGGTTCTGCTTGAGGTTGCGCTCGTGCGTCACGCGTCGGCCAATGCCACGCCGGAGGATATCACGGGCCTGAAGGAGGCGCTCGACTCCAACCGCGTGGCTGTCAACGACCGGCAGCGCTTCAACAAGACTGACAACGCCTTTCACGCCAAGATCGTTGCAATCGCGCGAAACACTGTGATCGATGCAACCTACAGCGGCCTGTCCGAATGGCTGTTCGAACAGCGCCAGATTGCCATGCTGCATCCGGGCTCTCCGCAGCAAGCCGTCGATGCCCATATCCGCGTCTTCGAGGCGATCGCCGCCGGGGATCCCGACGCCGCAGAGGCCGCCATGCGCGCGCATCTTGACGATGTGATCAAGCAATACTGGTCGGTCTGGGAGACCCGCCTTTCCCTTACCGAATAGCGGCATCGACCACCTGACCAAACCCGCAACGAGTCCGCGATCGCCGGATTTTGCCGTGCCGCGACAGGCATTTGATCTTGACTTGTGGGGGGGGATTGCGGAACCACTGGTATGATAGGTATTCCGCCAATCGAAGCGCGCCCGAGAAGGTCCGGATACGGCTCTGCGCGCCGACAGGATCCTCACGGACTGGCGCTTTTGCAGGCGTGAAACGGCCGAGGTGTTGTCAGCCCAGGGCAGCGTCGAGCGATCATCGAGGGCAACCAAGCGTAGGGAACTTAGCACAATGCATCTACCGTTCGAGGAGACAACCTGGCTTGACCGATCCATCATGCGCGCCCGCGGGGTGGCGCAGGGTCGTGTCGGCCAGACCCACCGGCTCGATGAAGCCGCACAGGGGGAATTCAAATACACGCTTGGCCCCTATGCCGATCCGGTGCTTGATGTCGCGCCCGGCGACCGTGTTGTCGTCGAGACGCTGGACGCCTTCGGTGGGCGCATCCGCTCGGAAAACGACCGGCCGTCCGATATCCTCGAAATGCCCTTTGGCAACCCGCAAAACGGCCCGATCCGGGTCGATGGTGCGAAGAAGGGTGACGTTTTGGCCGTCTATGTCGAACGGATCGTGCCGCGCGGAGACCAGCCTCGGGGCACGACCTGCCTGATCCACGAACTTGGCGGTCTGGTCGGCACCGACATCACGGCGATGCTGAACGACCCGTTGCCCGAGAAGGTGCGCAAGGTCGTGGTGGACGAGGATTGGGTGTACTGGAGCGACCGCCTGCGCCTGCCCTATGAGCCGTTCATCGGCACAATCGGGCTTTCGCCGCAAATCGACTCGATCAGCTCTCTCGTGCCGGCCAGTCATGGCGGCAACATGGACCTGCCCGAAACCCGGCCGGGCCATGTCATCTATCTACCCGTCCGCGCCGAAGGCGCATATCTGTTCCTGGGCGACGTTCACGCGACCCAGGGCGATGGCGAGCTTTCCGGCAATGCCATCGAGCACGCCAGCGAAACCACGATCGTTGTCGACCTGATCCGGGACTGGAAGATCACCTGGCCACGCATCGAATCCGAAGACCGGATCATGTCGGTCGGCAGCGCCCGGCCGATGGAGGATGCCGCGCGCATCGCCTATCGCGACCTGGTCGACTGGATGGCCACGGATTTCGGGCATGACCGGCTCGAGGCCTACATGCTGCTGAGCCAGTGCGGGCGGGTCCGGTTGGGCAACATGGTCGACCCGAACTACACGCTGGCCGCCGGGATCGAAAAGCAGCACCTCTATGGCAATCTCTGACGCAATGCGCCCCACGGGAGATGCCGGTTGAACCATCATGGTGCGCAGGGAACGCTTCCGGGGCGGGTCTGGCGGCCCGGTATCGGGCCGAGCGTCTGACGGTGCGCGACGGCGCGGTGCTGGACATCGCGGTGCTGGACATCGCGTCGCACACCGCGCCGAACCCTGACAGCGTGATCGCGCGTGCCGCGGCGGCCATCCGGGCAGTCCGGCAGCCGCCGCGATGATCGCGCGCGGGATTTGCGACATCCTCGCCCCGGACCACGACGATCCGGCCATGGCGGGCGCGGTGATGCGGCTGCAAGCCGCCCTTGCCGCCCCGCGCCTGCCCCAAGCCGTCCGCTGATCCGGCGCCGGCGCTTGCCGCGGCTTCCGACACGCAACCTTCATCGAACTGCAAGCTGGCTGTCACATCCAGCCGCTACCAGCGCCCTCGACACCGACTGCCGGGGGGGCACAGATGCTGGACGTGAAGGGCGTGACGCGCATGTTCGGCAGCAAGGCCGCCGTCGACAATGCCAGCTTTTTCATCGACCGCCCCGCCTTCGTCGGCATCATCGGCCGCTCGGGTGCCGGCAAGTCCACCCTCCTGCGCATGATGAACCGCCTGCTCGACGCCACCTCCGGCGAGATCCTGGTCGAGGGCCGCAACGTCCTGGCGCTCAGAGGCACCGAGGCGCGCGCCTGGCAGTCGCATTGCGCGATGATCTTCCAGCAGTTCAACCTTGTGCCGCGCCTCGATGTCGCCTCGAACGTGCTGCACGGCATCCTCAACCGCCGCTCCGGCCTGCAGACGATGTTCAACCTCTGGCCGCGCGCCGATATCCTGAAGGCGCTGGACATCCTTGACCGCCTCGGCATCGCCGACCAGGCGCCGAAGCGCGCCGAGGCGCTGTCGGGCGGCCAGCAGCAGCGCGTGGCGATCGCGCGGGCGCTGATGCAGGACCCGAAGATCATCCTGGCGGACGAGCCGATCGCCAGCCTCGATCCGATGAACGCCCAGGTGGTGATGGACACGCTGCGCCGCATCAACCTTGAAGACGGCCGCATGGTCATCGCCAATCTGCACACGCTCGACACCGCGCGCCGCTACTGCGACCGGGTCATCGGCATGCGCGATGGCCGGATCGTCTTCGACGGTGCGCCCGAGCAGCTTTCGACCGGTGTCGCCCGCGAGATCTACGGCGCCGACGAGACCTTCAACGAGGCCGCGACCTCGACCGCGATCCCCACCGACACGACAGCCGACCGATCCTATGCGGACGCCATGCTGTCGTGACCCAGGTTCCGACCCGTCGGCCCCGGGCTTGGGGCCATGAAACCCATGGAGACATGATGAAAACGCTGCTCACCACCGTCGCCCTGACCACCGCTCTGGCCACCACGGCCAGCGCGCAGGATATCACCGGCTTCAACATCGGCATCCTTGGCGGCGAGAATGCCCAGGACCGCATGACCAACCTCGAATGCTTCCGCTCCGGGGTCGAGGCCAAGCTTGGCGTTCCGACCAAGCTGTTCACGCCCGCCGATTACGACGGGGTGATCCAGGGGCTTCTCGGCGGCACCCTCGACTTTGCCTGGCTCGGGGCCTCGGCCTATGCCAAGACCTACCTGACCAACCCCGAGGCGGTCGACGTGTTGCTGACCAAGCAGAACACCGACGGCACCACCGGCTACTATTCGATCGGCTTCACCCGCACCGATACCGGCATCACCTCGATGGACGAGGCGAAGGGCAAGACCTTCGCCTTCGCCGATCCGAACTCCACCTCCGGCTATCTGGTGCCGGGCGCCGAGCTGACCGAGAAATACGGCAATCTGGAAGACTTCTTTTCGGAAGTGAAGATGTCGGGCGGGCACGAGCAGTCGATCGTCGGTGTGGCCAACGGCGACTTCGACGCCGGCGTGGCCTGGGCCGACGGTCTGGGCAACTGGGAAGACGGCTTCAACTCGGGCGCCTTTCGCAAGGCCGCCGACTCGGGTCTGGTCGACATGACCACGATCACCGAGATCTGGCGCTCCAAGCTGATCCCCGAAGGCCCGCTGGTGGTGCGCCGCAGCCTGCCGCAAGAGGTCAAGGACACGATCTACGCGATGCTCGACACGATGTGGCAGACCGATCCGGCCTGCGCCTATGCGGTTGCCGCCGGCGAGGCGCAGGACTTCGTGCCGATCACCCACGAAAACTACCTTGGCATCATCGCCGCCCGCCAACTGCAAGAAGGCATGTAAGCCGCCCCGACCTGCCACCGGGCCCCGCACGGGGGGCCCGGCTTCCCATCTTGCGAGGACATCAATGGCCGATATCGCCATCGGACCGGAACCGGGCAGACGACCCGGGCTTTCCGGCAGCCGGCAAGCCTATCTAGACATGATGCGCCGCAAGCGGATGTATGGCGGGCTGTTGCTGGTGCTGTTCGTGGCGCTCATGTCCTCGGGCTGGATGCTGGCCGATGACCGCAACGCCGGTGGCTTCTGGTCCGGCCTGCATCAGGTCGGCGATTTCCCCGGCGAGGTCCTTGCCGAGGCCTGGCAAAAGCGCGCCCGTCTGCCCGGGCTGATCCGCGATCACCTCCCCGCCCTGATCGAGACGCTGAACATCGCCGCGGTCGCCAGCCTTCTCGGCGCGCTGGCGGCGATGGCGCTGTCGCTCTTGGCGACGCGCGGCCTGGCGCGCTGGCCGCGCCTGATCCCGCTGTTCCGCCGCAGCATGGACGCCCTGCGCGCCATCCCCGAAATCGTCATCGCGCTGGTGCTGATCTATATCCTCGGCGGCGGCCCGGTTCCGGCCGTCATCGCCATCGCGCTGCACACCGGCGGCGCGCTGGGCAAGCTTTTCTCCGAAGTGGCCGAGAACGCCGACCTGAAGCCAGTCGAGGGGCTTGCCTCGGTCGGGGCCGGCTGGTTGCAGCGCATGTGGCTTGGCGTCCTGCCGCAGGTCGCGCCGAACTGGCTTTCCTACGCGCTCTTGCGCTTCGAGATCAACGTCCGGGCCTCGGCCATCCTCGGCTTCGTCGGCGAAGGCGGCATCGGCCATGACCTGAAGCTGGCGATGCAATGGGGCCAGGGCCGCTATGACAAGGTGGTGGCGATCTTCATGCTGCTGTTTGCGGCGATCGTGGTGATCGACCGCATCTCGGATCATTACCGCAACCGGCTGGTCAAGGGGCACTGATCGATGACCGTCGCGCTTTCCCCGTCGCTGGTCGATACCGTCACCCGCAGCTTCGCCCGCAAGCGCCGCCGCGCCCTTGCCATCCCGGCCCTGATCCTGGCCTATCTGGTCTATGCCGCCGTCAGCTTCGACCTCGCCGGCCTGATGCAGCGCGCGCGGCTGGACAATGCCGCGATCCTTCTGTCCGACTTCTGGTCGCACAAGACCCATGTGACCCGCGACAACCGCACCGGCGCGGTTACCGTCGCCATCGAGGGCGAGAACAAGGGCACCTATCCCGCCGGCATGCGGCCCGACTGGGTCAGCGTCACGGGTGCGACCACCTCGATCGATCTCGGCACCGGCCATGTCGTCACCTATGACGACGCCGGCGCGCGCTTCGTGGTGCCCGGCTACGGCACCATCGACATCCGCCCGGTGGACGGAAAGCCGGTGATGACCGCGCCGGAACCTTTCCCCGACTGGATCAGCGTGTCCGAGAATAAGGTCTCGGTCACCACCGGCGCGGGGCGTTTCAGCTACAGCCGAGCCAAGGTCGAGACCTTCCGCTACGAGGCCGGGTGGGAGCTTTGGTTCTTCACCCTCGACAGCCCCTTTTACGGCAAGGGCATCGCAGAGCTTGCCGGGTTGGCGGTCGCCGGCGAACGGATCGATCCGGCGCGGCCGAACCTTGCCCTGATGGCGACCGAGTTCTGGACCAACAAGATGTGGCGGCACGGCGATGTGGCCTGGGCGATCTTCGAGACGATCCTGATGGCCTTCCTCGGCACCATGACCGCGGCCCTCGTCGCCCTGCCGCTGTCGTTCCTTGCGGCGCGCAACTTCATGCCGCTTGGCCCGCTGCGCTTTGCCGCGCGCCGGGTGTTCGACTTCATCCGCGGGGTGGATGGCCTGATCTGGACCATCATCCTCAGCCGCGCCTTCGGGCCCGGGCCGATGACCGGGGCGATCGCCATCGCGCTGACCGATACCGGCACCTTTGGCAAGACCTTCTCGGAGGCGCTTGAGAACATTGATGAAAAGCAGATCGAGGGGATCCGCTCCACCGGTGCCGGCAGCCTGCAGCGCGCCCGCTTCGGCGTCATCCCGCAGGTCACGCCGGTGCTGCTCAGCCAGGTTCTCTACTATCTGGAATCAAACACCCGCAGCGCCACCGTGATCGGCGCGATCGTCGGCGGCGGTATCGGCCTGCTTCTGACCCAGGCGATCATCACCCAGAAGGACTGGGAAGAGGTCGCCTATTACATGGTCCTGATCGTGCTGATGGTCATGGTCATGGACAGCCTTTCGGGCTGGCTGCGACGCAGGCTGATCAAGGGCGCATGATGCCGAGGCTTTCCCCTGATGCCCCCTTCCTTCACCCCGGCGCGCAGATCGTGGCGTCCAGCTTCGGCCGCTGGTGCGAGGTCGGCGAGGCCGCTCGCGTGGTGAATACCAGCTTCGCGGACTACGCCTATTGCGACCGCATGGCCGATATCGCCAATACCAGCGTCGGGCGCTTTGCCAACATCGCCGCGATGACGCGGATCGGGCCGACCGACCACCCCCATGCCAATGCCGCCCAGCACCATTTCCTCTACCGCTCCAGCTATTACTGGGACGATGCGCCGGATGACCCCGCGTTCTTCGCCGCCCGCGCCGCGCGCCGCACCATCCTGGGTGCCGATTGCTGGATCGGCCATGGCGCCATCGTCAAGCCCGAGGTCTCCGTCGGCATCGGGGCGATCGTCGCCGCCGGCGCGGTGGTAACGCGCGATGTCGCCCCCTTCATGATCGTCGCTGGCTGCCCGGCCACGGCGCTGCGGCCGCGCTTTCCGGCCGCGATTGCCGACCGGCTGATGGCGCTGGCCTGGTGGGACTGGGACCATGCCCGCCTGCGCGCCGCACTCGACGACTTCCGCGCCCTGACCGCCGAGGCGTTTGTGGAGCGTTACGGCGGCTAGGGCGTGAGCTTTCAACAGGCTGTCCATTCGAGGCTGATCAGGGAGGCTGCTGAAAAGGACTTTGGGCAGTGCATGGCGGGTAAACCTTTCCTGTCCCGCCTTCCGATCCCGGCACCGAGGGCCGCGCCCGACCCTGGGGGGGCGCTTTGGCACGCTGGGGCTGCGGTGCTTTATCGCAACCAGACCACTCCAACCGTCGAGCAATCTGCGACAGTGCCATGCGCCCTCCCGCCGGGAGGGTCGGGCGCGGCCCGGGCTGGTCGCCCGGGCCCGGGCTTGTGGGGGGCGTGGCGAGGAACGGTATTCCGATCTCAAGGCTGAAAACGGCTGGGTGCGTGACTTTTTCAGCAGCCTGCCAGGGCCGGTCCGGCAGGGCTGGCACCCGGTCTTGCCGAAAGACCGGCCTCAGTCCGGGCTCACGGTCAGCGTGACACGCTCGCCGGCGAACCATGTGGTGCCGTATTCCACCGGCACGCCATCCGCGTCGACGTTGACCGCGACCGACCGCAGGACCGCGGCGCGCTCGGCCACCTGCAAGGCCAGGGCCAGGACCGGCGGGGCAAGCTGTGCGGTCAGCCGGGTTTCGGCGCGGGTGTAGTCGGTCAGCCCGCAATCGGACAGCGCCGCGCTGATCGACCCGCGCGCGCGGATTGCGGCGGGCAGGCCGGCAAAGCGGCCGGCGGGAAAGACCGACTGGAAGGCGGCCAGCGGCTGGCCGTCGGCCAGCGAGGTGCCCTCGACCACATGCACCTCTGCCGCGCCGTCAAGGCGCAGCGCCCCGGCCTCGGCCTCGCTGGCCGGGCGGGTCTCGACGCGGGTGATCCTGCGCGACGGGCTGCGCCCGTCGGCGGCGATGTTGCGGTGAAACCGCACCCGCCGGCCAAGCGGATAGACCGCCGGCCGGGCGGTCACGAAGACCCCCGCGCCGCGCCGCGCATGCACGATGTCGCCCTCGGCCAGCGATTTCAGCGCGTGGCGGATGGTGTGGCGGTTGACCCCGAAGCGGTCCGACAGCGCCGCCTCGGTCGGCAGTCTGGCGCCGGGCGGGTAAAGCCCCGCGGCAATCTCGGCGCGCAGGGTTTCGGCGATCGCGGTCCACAGGGCCATCGGCACGTCCTGTCGTGAAAAATTCACAACTTCGCGGTTGTGACGGGGTCGGGGTATCGGCTAGTATTTGTCTAGTTGTATAGATACCGGCACGGGATCGCAAGCTGTCGAGGGCCGCAATGACCACCACGGATGACACCGCGCGCAAGGCCTGGATGGGCCTCCTGGCCAGGGCCGCGCCGCAAAGGCTGGCCGAACTGATGCCGGATCTGCCGGACCATGCCGTCCTGCGCCCGCCAGAGGTCGGCGCGGTGATGGTGCGCGGCCGGGCCGGCGCCACCGGTGCCGCGTTCAATCTGGGCGAGATGACGGTGACCCGCGCCTCGGTCCGGCTGTCCGGCGGGGTGGTCGGCCATGCCTGGGTGCAGGGGCGCGACAAGGCCCATGCGACGCGGGCGGCGGTAGCCGATGCGCTGATGCAGACCGATGCGGCCGAAGCGCTGCGGGCCGGCGTGCTGACGGTGCTTGCCGCCGAGGCCGGGGCAGCACAGGTCCGCCGGGCCGGCAAGGCCGCGGCAACCCGGGTCGAATTCTTCACCCTGGTGCGCGGAGAGGACCAATGAACGCCGAGGCCCTGACCGGCGGCAAGACCTCCAGATATCCCGGGACCCCGGAACAGGCCGCGGCGGCCTTTTTCGAGGACAACAAAGCTTTGCTCAGTATCGATCCCTCGGCGCTGGAGCTGACGCTCAAGAAAGAGTTCTCCGGCGTCACCCACCTGCAGTACCAGCAGTACAAGGACGGCCTCCCGGTAGAGTTCTCCT
>PHEC01000285.1 GCA_002841115.1 Alphaproteobacteria bacterium HGW-Alphaproteobacteria-6
GAATGTCGGGCGCTATGCGCAGGGCATGATCGTGGAGGTGCCGCTGCAGCTCTGGGCGCTGCCGGGCGAGGTTTCCGTGGCGCGGGTTCACGAGACGCTTGAGGCCTATTACGAGGGGCAACGCTTTGTGAGTGTCGCGCCGCTGGAGGAGAGCGCCGCGATGACGAAGCTCGATCCGGAACAATTGAACGGCACGAATGAGATGAAGCTTTTCGTGTTCGGCAACGAGAAGACGAAGCAGGTGCGGCTGGCGGCGCTGCTCGACAATCTGGGCAAGGGCGCGTCGGGGCAGGCGGTGCAGTGCCTCAACATCATGATTGGCGCGGACGAGGGGCTGGGCGTCGATCTTTGAGTTCGGCCGCGTTTCCGGACGGCGAACCGGCGTCCACTTCGTCTGGAAACGCTCCTAGACCTTCAGCAGGATGACGCCTGCGGCGACGACGCAGGCGGCGGCGACCGCGCGCCAGCCGAGGCCTTCCTTCATCAACAGGCCGGAGATCAGCGCGGCGAAGACGACGCTGGTTTCGCGTAAGGCCGCGACGGGGCCCAGGGGCGCGAAGGTCATTGCCCAGATGACGAGCCAGTAGGCGATGACGGACATGATGCCGCCCGCTAGCCCAAAGGCCATGGCGCGCTGGGGCTTGAGGAAGGCGCGGCCGCGCCGCGCCAGCACGATCAGGAAGAAGATCAGCCCGTCGCCCGCGAAGAGCCAGACGACATAGATGTGGGGGCTTTCCGCGATGCGGCCGCCGAGGCCGTCGTTCAGCGTGTAGGCAGCGATGAAGAGCGAGGTGCCGAAGGCATAGGCCAGCGCGCGCGGATCGTTGGGGAGGCCCGCACCATTGGTGCGGCGGAAGGCGAGGCTGACGATGCCGAGCGCGATGAGGCCGACGCCGGCGAAGGCGAGGGTGGGGAGGATTTCGCCGAGCCAGAGCGCGCCGACAATCGTGACGATGGCGGGGGCCAACCCTCGCGAGAGCGGATAGACCTGGCCGAAATCGCCATAGCGATAGCCCTGCACGAGGAAGAGCTTGTAGCCCGCGTGAAGCGCGAAGGAGAGGACGAGGATCTTCCAGACGTCCGCGGGCGGCACCGGCATGACATAGAGGAAGGGCAGCGCGACAAGGCCCGTGGCCGCCGCGATCCAGCCCATCATCATGAGACGGTCGGCGCCCGTTTTGACGAGCGCGTTCCAGCTTGCATGCAGCAGGGCGGAGGCGAGAACGGCGAGGGTGACGGTGAGGGACAAGATACGGCATCCGGCAGGGGCCGCAGGATAGCGGCGATGCGGAACCTAGCGGGTTATCGGGGGAATGCCGAGAGGGCGTTTAGGCGAAGGGGTTTGCGCGGGGGCGCAGGTGCTTCTTCGCTGCGACCCTCCCCTTGAGGGAGGGTCGAAATTTGCAAAGCAAATTTCGGGGCGGGGTTTCTTTTCTTTGGTCAAACCGCTGGCGATTGCGTTCTGGATTTCCGCCGCGCCCC
>PHEC01000112.1 GCA_002841115.1 Alphaproteobacteria bacterium HGW-Alphaproteobacteria-6
CGACGGCGACCGGCGCCGCCGGCTGGTCGATGCGGTGCTTGCGCATGTCGCGGCGAACGAGCTTGCCGGGCTTTGCCTTGATCCGCGCGGCCTGACCGGCGACGACCTTGCCGACCTGCCGGCACTTCTGGCCGGGATCGGTCGCGGCCTGGCCGATGCGGGGCGGCAAAGCTGCGTGATCGCACCGGCCGAAGGCGCGCTCTGGCGGGACGCGGCGGCGCTGGGCACGGTCGATCTGGTGGTGCTTCTGGGCTTTGTCGAACCCTGGGAGGAAAGCCCGCCCGCCGCCCTGGCACCGCAGCCCTGGTTCGAGGCGGTGGTCGCGGAGGCGGTGGCGCGGATCGGCGCCGACCGGCTGGTGGTGGCGATGGGCAGCTTCGGCCATGGCTGGACCGGCAGCCGGCCCGAGGCCGAGCCGGTCGGCTATGGCGAGGCGATGCACCGGATGCTCGGCGATGGCGGGCGGATCGGTCTTGATCCCGAAGCGCTGAACAGCCGGATCGACCTTGTCCCCGGGCCGGGCGCGGGCGAAGGCGAAGACGAAAGCACGGGCGAAGGCGCGGGCGGCCGGACCATCTGGCTGCTGGATGCGGTGTCGCTTTACAACCAGCGCCGGACGCTTGCCCGGCATGGCCTGGCGGGCATGGCGGTCTGGCCGCTCGGGCTTGAGGATCCGGGGGTCTGGCCGGCCCTTGCCGGCGCATCGCCGGCCGATCTCGGGACCGTCCGGCTGCCCGATTTCGTCGGCTATGACGGCGACGGCCCCTTCATGCATGTTGACCGGCTGGATGCGCCCGGTCAGCGCCGGCTGACGCCCGACCCGTCGGACGGGCTGATCCGCGGGCAGGATTACGCACGGATACCAGCGCCGGTCGCGATCCGGCGGTTCGGTGCCGGGGCCGACGACATGGTGGTGCTGACCTTCGACGACGGTCCCGATGCCACCCACACGCCGGGCATCCTTGATGCGCTGGCGGCCAGGGCGGTGCCGGCGACCTTCTTTCTGATCGGCAGCAACGTCATGGATACCCCGGCGACCGTGCGCCGGATGATCGCCGAGGGCCACGAGATCGGTTCGCATACCTTCCTTCACCCCGATATCGAGGTGATATCCGATCTGCGCCGGTCGCTGGAACTGAATGCCCTGCAACGGCTGCTGATCAGCGTGACCGGCCACAGCACGACGATCTTCCGCACCCCCTACGGCCGCGGACCGGGGCCGCTGACCGCGGCCGAGGCGCTGGCTTTCGTTCCGATCGAGGCGGCCGGCTACACCATGGTCGGCAGCAATGCGGTGCCGCGCGACTGGGAGGGTCTTGATCCCGAGGCGATCGTCGCCTCGACCCTCGATCAGATGAAGCCGCGGGGCGGCAATGTCATCGTCATGCATGACGGCGGCGGCGACCGCTCGGCCACGGTCGCGGCGCTGCCCTTGCTGATCGACACGCTGCGCGCGCAAGGCTACCGTTTCGTCACGCTCGCCAGCCTGCTCGGGGTCGAGCGCGCGGCGCTGATGCCGGCCGAGGCCGGCGCGCGGGTCAGGCTTGACGCGGTGTCCTTCACCCTGATCGGGGCGGCCGGCACCGTCCTGCGCGGCTTTTTCTGGATCGCGATCACGCTTGGCGCGCTGCGGGCGCTGACGATCCTGACGCTGGCGCTCGCTCGCCGGCGCCGGCGCGGCGAGGGCGGCGGCTATCTGCCGCCGGCGACGGTGGTGATCCCGGCCTTCAATGAAGAGGAGGTGATCCTGACCAGCGTCGCCACGGCGATGAACTCGGACTACCCCGACCTGCGGGTGATCGTCATCGACGACGGCAGTCGCGATCACACCTATCAGCGGGTCGCGGCGGCCTGGGCGGATGATCCGCGCGTCACCATCCTGCGCCAGGACAACCAGGGCAAGGCGCTGGCGCTTGACCACGCCTACGGGCAGGTCGGGACCGAGATCGTGGTGGCGATCGATGCCGATACGCTGATCCTGCCCGACGCGATCCGCAGGCTGGTGCAGCCGTTTCGCGACCCCGCGGTCGGCGCCGTCGCCGGCAAGGTCCGGGTCGGCAACCAGACCGGCCTGCTGACCCGGCTTCAGGCGCTGGAATATATCGTCGCGCAGAACATCGAGCGCCGCGCCGCCGAGGTCTTCCATGGCATCCTGGTGGTGCCGGGCGCGATCGGCGCCTGGCGGGTGGCGGCGGTGCGCAAGGCCGGGCTTTATACCAACGAGACCCAGGCCGAGGATGCCGACCTGACGGTCGCGGTGCAGCGCGCCGGCTACCGCGTGGTCTATGAGCCGGCGGCGGTTTCGGTGACCGAGGCGCCGGCAACGCTGGGCATGTTCATGCGCCAGCGGCTGCGCTGGACCCTCGGGATGATGCAGACCGCCTGGAAGCATCGGCGCGCGGCGCGCGAGGGGCGCGCCGTCGGGCTGATCGCGATCCCCGACCTGTGGCTTTTCGGCGTGGTGCTGGCGCTTCTGGCGCCGGTCGCCGATCTGGTCTTTTTCGGCGTCCTGGCCGATCTTCTCGTCGATATCGCCCTCGGCCGGCCGATGCTCGACGCGCCGATGTCGGCGCTGATCCTGGCGGGCTATCTGCTGTTGCCGCTGATCGATGTCGTGGCGGCGCTGGTCGCCTTCGGCTTTGAACGCAAGGCGCCCTGGCTGGTGCTGCTGATCCCGGTGCAGCGGCTGGTCTACCGCCCGCTTCTCTACATCACCGTCTACCGCGCGGTCTGGCGGGCGCTGACCGGCACGCTGGCCAATTGGGGCCGGCAGGTGCGGCTGGGCACGGTGCGGCTGCCCGGCGGCACCTGAACCGGGGGGCGGCGCCTCAGCCGGGGCGGTAGACGCGGTTCGCCTCGGGGTCGTCGGTGGAATAGGGCAGGGCGGCCAGCGCCTCCCATGCCGCCGCGGGGATCGGTGCGCTGGCCCAGTCGAGCGTGCGCTTGATGCTTTCGGGACGGCTGACGCCGACGATGGTCGCGGCAATGCGCGGCTCGCGGGTCGAGAATTGCAGCGCCAGCGCCCCCGGTGCCACGCCGTGCCGGGCGCCGACCGCCTCGATCGCGCGGACCGGGGCAAGACCGGCCTCGTCGGTTTGCTGATAGGCGATGCGGTTGGTCTGGTCGGCGCCCTTGGCCAGCACCCCGCCGGCAAAGGGCGCGGCGTTGAAGATCGCGGTGCCGCGCGCCGCGGCCAGATCGAAAAGCGCCTCGGCCTGACGGTTCAGAAGGGTGAAGCGGTTGTGGGTGATCAGCACGTCGAAGGGCCAGTCGGCGAGCAGCGCCAGCATCAGCTCAACCCGCCCCATCGCCAGCCCGACCGCCGTCGCCAAGCCTTCGTCGCGCAGGCGGAAAAGCGTGTCGAGCGCGCCGCCCCGGCCGGTGATCTCGGCCAGATCGGCGGCATGTTCGGGATCGTGCAGGTGCAGGATCTGCACCCGGTCGAGGCCCAGCGCCGCCAGGCTTTCCTCGAACGAGCGGCGGGCGCGGTCGCCGTCAAAGCGGCCGGTCTCCATGTCGCGATCAAGTTTGGTCGACAGCACAAAGCCCTCGGGCAGGCCGCCGCGCTCGCGGATCGCCGCACCGATGCGCTCTTCGCTGCGCCCGGCACCGTAGTTGCGCGAGGTGTCGAGCAGGTTGACCGGGCCGTCGAAGATCCGCCGGAGCGTGTCGCGGGCGCGGCCCTCGTCGACCGCATAGCCATAGGTGTCGGGCATGCTGCCAAGGCCGGAGGCGCCGTAGCCGACCGGGGTGACGGCAAGCCCGGTGCTGCCGATGGGGCGCTTTTCCATTCCGTCCTCCGTCAGATCGAGCCGGCCTCGACCATGTAGTTGTTCGCGGTGCACATCAGCGCATCGTCCGAGGCCAGGAACAGCACCATCCGCGCGACATGGACTGGCTCGATCAGGTCGGGCAGGCACTGGCGGGCGCGGTGCCGCTCGATCGCCTCGGGCGTCACCCAGAGCGCCTTCTGACGGTCGGTCATGATCCAGCCCGGCACCACGGTATTGACCCGGATGCGGTGGCCGCCAAGGTCGCGCGCCATGGTCCGGGTCAGGCCGTGGACGGCGGATTTCGCCGTGGCATAGGCGGGAAAGCCGCCGCCGGCCTCCCACCAGGAATTCGAGCCGATGTTGATGATCGAGCCGCCACCGGCGGCGATCATCCCCGGTGCCACCGCCTGGATGGCGAAGAACTGGTGGCGCAGGTTGGTCGCCATGCGCTCGTCCCAGAACTCGGGCGTGACCTCGCGCCAGTCGTGGCGGTCGTCGCGCGCGGCGTTGTTGACCAGGACCGTCGCCGGGCCGAGCCTTGCGGCGAGGTCGGCCACCGCGCCGCGCAGGGCCGCGATGTCGCGCAGATCGGCGCGGGCAAAGCCGTGACCGGCGCCGATCCGACCCAGAAGTGCTGTCGCGGCGGCCTCGTCAATGTCGATGAAGCCGACCCGGGCGCCCTGCGAGGCGAAGGCCATGACGATCTCGGCGCCGATGCCCGAGGCGCCGCCAGTGACCAGCACGGTCTTGTCCTTCAGGCTGGGGTAGGTGGCGAAGGGACTGGTCATCGGGTCTTTCCTTGCTGTCTGGCCGCAGTCGTCGCGGGCGTCGCGTTCACGCCTGGTCCTTGAACGCCTGGGCGAAACCGGGGTGCCAGCGCGACAGCGGCGGGCGGTTCTCGGTGATGTCGCCGGCCGCCCAGAGGATGCGGCGCGCATCGGTGGCGCGGTCGACCTCGTTGTCGGGGCAGAGGATGTAGAAATCATCGCGCCCAAGCGCGTCGAAAAGGAAGGCCACCACCTCGTCGGCAGTCCAGGCGCCGGCGGGCCGGTCGGTGCGGCCACGCGCGGCCAGGGGGGTGAAGACGAAGCCGGGAATGAACAGCCGCGCCTCGGTGCGGCAGCCGGGGCGGTTGCGCAGGTCGTGCTGCAAGGCCTCGGCAAAGACCTTCACCCCGGCCTTCGCGATATTGTAGGCCGGATCGCCGGGCGGCGTGGTGATCCCCTGTTTTGATCCGGTGGCGACGATCAGTCCGGGCCGGCCGGCGGCGATCATCGCGGGCGCGAAGATCTGGGCGCCGCGGATGATGCCCCAGAGGTTGACATCGACGATCCGGCGCCAGTTGTCCTCGGCATCAAGGATCGAACTGCCGGGCTGGATCCCGGCGTTCAGCATCAGCACATCGACCGGGCCAAGCTCGTCCCTGACCCGGGCTTCCAGTGCGCGGATCTGATCGGGTTCGGCGACATCGGCCGGCACCGCGATCACCGCACCGGGGGCGGCGCCCGCCGCCGCAAGCGTCTCGTGCGCGGCGTCAAGCGCCGGGCCCGGCAGATCGGCAATGCAGACCTTCAGCCCCTCGCGCACCAGCCGTCGCGCGGCGGCA
This sequence comes from Alphaproteobacteria bacterium HGW-Alphaproteobacteria-6, assembly GCA_002841115.1. GTDB lineage: Bacteria > Pseudomonadota > Alphaproteobacteria > Rhodobacterales > Rhodobacteraceae > Albidovulum. Next base: position 5,380 of record PHEC01000112.1, read on the forward strand.
AGCCCGATCCCCGAGGCGCCGCCGGTGACGACGGCGACATTGCCCTTGGCGATGGCGTCATGCATGGCGTTTCCTTTCCGTCAGCCGGCCGGGATATCGCGCCAGGCCCGCGCGCCGGACGAGGCGTGGATGGCCTCGACCAGAGTCTGGATCCGCAGCCCGGCGCGGAAGTTGAAGGGTTCGGGCGCGCCCCCGGCGATGGCGTCGAGATAGCCCGCCACCTCGATCGCCTTGAGGTCGTTGAAGCCAAGCTGATGACCGGGGGCGACGCAGAAACGGCCATAGGGGGCGTGATCCGGCGCCGCCTCGATCCGGCGGAAACCGCGCCGGCCGGGGGCGTCGTCGGTCGAATAGAAATGCAGCTCGTTGAAGCGTTCCTGGCTGAACGACAGCGCGCCCTTCGACCCCCAGACCTCGAAGTCATGCTGCATCTTGCGCCCGGTCGCCAGCCAGTTGGCCTCGATCGAGCCGCTGGCGCCATTGGCAAAGCGCAGGAAGGCGCGGCCGATGTCATCGACCGCGACGGCGCGGCTGCCGCCCTGTCCGTCGGGGCGGCTGCCGATCACCGTGACGCAATCGCCCATCACCGTCGCAACCGGCCCGATCAGGAATTCCGCGGTGGCCAGCGCGTGGCTGCCGATATCGGCCAGCGCCCCGCCGCCGGCCGGATCGTGGCGAAAGCCCCAAGGCGCGTCGGCATCGGCCATGTAATCCTCGGCATGCAGGCCGCGGTAGCCGCGGATCTCGCCCAACTCGCCCGCCTCGATCATCGCGCGGGCCAGACGCAGCATCGGGTTGCAGAGATAGTTGAAGCCGACCTGGGTCTTCACCCCCGCCGCCTCGGCGGCATCGGCCATCGCGCGCGCATCGGCGGCCAGCGGCGCCAGCGGCTTTTCGCAATAGACATGCTTGCCGGCGGCGATCGCGGCCAGCGCCATCTCCTTGTGCAGCGCATTGGGGGCGGTGATGTCGACCAGGTCGATGTCCGGGTCGGCGACCATGCTGCGCCAGTCGTCGCTGGCGCGGGCAAAGCCGAGGGCGGCGCGCGCCGCCTCGGCCTGGGCCATGGTCGCGTCGGCGATTACCGCCAGTTCGACCCGGAAGGGCAGATCGAAGACCCGCTCGGCCGCGGCGAAGCCGAAGACATGGGCCTTGCCCATGAAGCCCGACCCGATCAGCCCGACCCGCAAGACCGGTTTCATGCCATCCGTCCCCTTGTTGCCGGGCGCCGGCGCTGCCTGCCGGTCAGACCGACAGGCAGATGTATTTCATCTCGAGGTAATCCTCGATCCCGTGGCGCGATCCTTCGCGGCCAAGGCCCGACTGCTTCACCCCGCCGAAGGGCGCGACCTCGGTCGAGATCAGGCCGGTGTTGACGCCGACCATGCCGTATTCCAGCGCCTCCTGGACGCGGGTGATGCGGCCGATGTCACGGGCGTAGAAATACGAGGCGAGGCCGAAGATCGTGTCGTTGGCGCGGGCGATCACCTCGGCCTCGGTGTCGAAACGAAAGAGGGGCGCCAGCGGTCCGAAGGTCTCTTCGCTGGCGACCTTCATCGCCGGGGTGATGCCGGTGACCACGGTCGGCTGAAAGAAGGTGCCGCCAAGGGCGTGGCGGGCGCCGCCGGTGACGATCCGCCCGCCGCCGGCCAGCGCATCGGCGATATGCTCTTCAACCTTCTCGACGGCGGCGGCGTTGATCAGCGGGCCGGTGGTGACGCCGGCCTGAAGCCCGTCGCCGATGCTCAGCTTCGCCACCGCGGCGGCAAGCTTTTCGGCGAAGGCGTCATAGACCCCGGCCTGGACATAGATGCGGTTGGCGCAGACGCAGGTCTGGCCGTTGTTGCGGAACTTCGAGATCATCGCGCCTTCGACCGCAGCATCGAGGTCGGCGTCGTCGAAGACGATGAAGGGGGCGTTGCCGCCCAGTTCCATCGAGCATTTCATCACCTGATCGGCGGCCTGGCGCAGCAGGATGCGCCCCACTTCGGTCGAGCCGGTGAAGGTCAGTTTCCTGACCAGGGGGTTCTCGCAGAACTCCTTGCCGATGTCGGACGAGCGTTTCGAGGTGATCACCGAGAACAGCCCGGCCGGCACCCCTGCACGTTCCGCAAGCACCGCCATGGCCAGCGCCGACAGGGGCGTTTCGGCTGCCGGGCGGGCGACGAAACCGCAGCCCGCGGCCAGCGCCGGGGCGACCTTGCGGGCGATCATCGCATTGGGGAAGTTCCACGGCGTGATCGAGGCCGCGACCCCGATCGGCTGCTTGATCACGGTGATGCGCTTGTCGCGCTGGTGACCGGGGATCGTCTCGCCGTAGATCCGCTTGGCCTCTTCGGCGAACCACTCGACGAAGGCGGCGCCGTAAAGCACCTCGCCCTTCGCCTCGGCCAGGGGCTTGCCCATCTCGGCGGTCAGGATCGCGGCCAGGTCGTCGGCATTGGCGACCATCAGGTCATACCAGGCGCGCAGCACGCCGGCGCGTTCCTTGCCGGTGCGGGCGGCCCAGTCGTGGCGCGCGGCCTCGGCGGCGGCAATGGCGCGCGCGGTCTCGGCCCGGCCGAGGTCGGGCACGGTCGAGATCACGTCGCCGCGGGCCGGGTTGCTGACGGCGAATGTCGTGCCGTCGTCGGCCGCCACCCATTGCCCGGCGACATAGGCCCGGGTAACCAGAAGCGACGGGTCTTTCAGAAGCGACCGCAGGTCGGTGACGGAATCGAGCATGGGAACCCCCCGGGAGTTGACAATCGGTGTCGGCAATTTGATCAAATGCCCGAGGCCGGACCGATTGTCCAGTGCCGGGCGGGTGCAGTGAGGATGTCGGCCATGAGATATGACGAGGCTTTCGCGAATGCAAAGCATATTCCCGGCGGCGCCGATTATCCGCCGCGCTGGGCCGCCGCGGCCGCGGATTTTCGCCAGGCTCTCGGGGCGCGCGCGCGGCTCGGGCTGCGCTACGGGCCGGCGGCGGCGGGCTGGTTCGACCTGTTCCTGCCCGAGGACGATCCGACCGGGCTGATGGTCTTCATCCATGGCGGTTATTGGCGCGCCTTCGGGCCGCGCGACTTTTCGCATCTGGCGGCGGGGGCGCTGGCGCGGGGCTGGGCCTGCGCGATGCCGGCCTATACGCTGGCCCCCTCGGCACGGATCGGCGCCATGACGCAAGAGATCGCAGCGGCGCTGGCGGCGGCGGCGGACGTGGTTGCCGGTCCACTGGCGATCACCGGCCATTCGGCGGGCGGCCATCTTGCGGCGCGGATGGCCTGCGCCGGTGTCGCCCTTGCCGGCGATCTTGCCGGACGGATCGCGCGGGTCGTGCCGGTCTCGCCGCTGACGCTGCTCGATCCCTTGCGCGAGACCGCGATGAACGCCGATCTGCGGCTGGACGCGGCCGAAGCACGGGCGGAAAGCTCGGCGCTGCTGGCGCGCCGGCCGGGCACCCCGGTGCAGGTCTGGGTCGGCGGCGCCGAGCGGCCGGTCTTTCTCGATCAGGCGCGCCGGCTTGGCAATGCCTGGGCCTGCCCGGTGACGATCGATCCTGGGCGCCATCATTTCGACGTGGTCGAGGGGCTGGAGCGTGCGGGCAGCCCGCTGATCGCCGCCCTTCTCGGCTGAGCGCGCCTCAGCCCGCCCCGAAGCGCGCCTGCCAGGCGGGCAGCAGATCGCCCGCGCGCGCCTCGGCCTGAAAGACCGCGCGGGCGATGGCGCGGGCCAGGCACGCGGCCGCGGCATGGCCGAGGCCGAAAGCGTCGGTGGCCGGGTCGGGCAGGGCCTTCGCGCCGGTCGCCACGGCGAAGACCAGATCGCCGTCGAAGGGCGTATGCGAGGGCACGATGGCGCGGGCCATGCCGTCGTGGGCCGCCGTTGCCATGCGCTGCGCGCCGGCCTGGGTCAGCCGCGCGTCGGTGGCGACGATGGCGATGGTCGTCGCCTCGCCTGGCCGCTTCTGTGGCGCGGGCTCGGCCGCGGCGGGGAAGGTTGTGGGCAGGCCGAGCCCGCCGAACTCGCGGCCAAGCTCCCATGGCGCAGCCCAGAACGCGGGCCCGGCGCCGACGGTGACCGAGCCGAGCGCGTTGACCGCGACCAGCGCGCCGACCGTCAGCCCGTTGTCGAGAACCGCCGAGGCCGAGCCGAGCCCGCCCTTCAGCCCCTGCACCGTCGCCCCGGTCCCGGCCCCGGCGGTGCCAAGCGCGAAATCGCCACCCGCCGCCGCCAGCGCCCGCCGCCCGAGATCGCGGTAAGGGTTGACCGCCCAGGCCTTGTCGCCACCATTCAACAGATCGAAGAGGATCGCCGCCGGCACGATCGGCACATTCTGGTCGCCGACCGCAAAGCCGCGCCCGGCGGCGCGCAGCGCATCGGCGACGCCGGATGCCGCGTCAAGCCCGAGCGCAGAGCCCCCCGAAAGCACCAGCGCATCGACCTCCTGCACCAGCCGGTCGGGGGCAAGCAGGTCGGTCTCGCGGGTGCCGGGCGCACCGCCCATGACATGCACCGCGGCGGTGAAGGGCGCATCGGCGACCAGCACCGTCACGCCCGAGCGCAGGCGGTGATCCTCGGCATTGCCGACCGCGAGCCCGGCGACATCGGTGATCAGGTTTCGTGGTCCCGGTCGCATCGCCGCCTCGTCATCATGACCCGGTCCCGCAGAGCAGAGGCCGACGGTTCGGCCCTGATCCGGGCCCGGGTCGGCCCCATACCCCGGCACTGTGCCACACCGAAGCGGCGCGGCGCCAGCGCCGAGCGCGCCATCGGGCGGAACCGGCGGCCACCGGGCCGGCCTTGACTTCGCCGGCGCGCCGGGGTCTGGCTGCGGCTATCCTGACCCCACCGCAACCGGACCCGCACCGCCTTGAGCCTTTCGGTCTTTGCCCTTGTGCTCTTGGCGGCCGCCCTGCACGCCGGCTGGAACGCGATCGTCAAGCGGGCCGGCGACGGGCTGGTGACGGCGGTGGCGATCTGCCTGGCGGCGGCGCTGGTCGCCGCGGCGATCCTGCCCTTCGTGGCCCAGCCGGCGCGCGCAAGCTGGCCGTTCATCGGCCTCTCGGTCGGGCTTCAGACGGTCTATTACATCCTGGTCGCCGCGACCTACCGGCGCGCCGACATGGGCCAGGCCTATCCGCTGATGCGCGGCACCGCGCCGATGATCGTCGCGCTGGTATCGGGTCCGGTCCTGAACGAGTCATTGCCGGTGGCGGGCTGGGCCGGGGTGGCGATGATCTCGGCCGGGGTGCTGGCGCTGGCGCTGCCGGCCGGGTGGTGGCGCGGGTTGGCGGGTCGGCGGGCGGCAGCGGGCACCGGGTCCGGTGCGG
>PHEC01000113.1 GCA_002841115.1 Alphaproteobacteria bacterium HGW-Alphaproteobacteria-6
CGGTCGAGGCGCGGCTGGCCGGGGCGCTGGTTGCGGTGGTCTTCTTCCTGCCGCTGCTGGCCTATGGGCTGGCGGCGCTCAGCCACCTGGTGGCGCGGGCGCTGGGCGGGCGCGGCAGCTTCTATGGCGCGCGGCTGGCGCTGTTTCGCGCGCTGCTGGCGGCGGCGCCCTTGATGCTGGTGCAGGCGCTGGTGGCGGGGGCGACCGGGGCGGGGTGGCTGTCGGCGCTGATCGGGGTCGCGGTCTTTGCCGGCTTCCTCTGGGTCTGGCTGGCGGGCCTTGCGGCGGCGGAGTTCGGCGGGCGAGGCGATGCGACGACGAGAAAGGATAGCGCTGATGTATGATGTCGAAACGGTCCGGGCCGATTTCCCGATCCTCGCGCGCGCGGTCAACGGCAAGCCGCTGGTCTATCTCGACAATGGAGCCTCGGCGCAAAAGCCGCGGGTGGTGATCGAGGCGATCAGCCATGCCTATTCCCATGAATACGCCAATGTTCACCGTGGTTTGCACTACCTTTCGAATGTCGCGACCGAAAAATACGAGGCGGTGCGCGGCATCGTCGCGCGCTTTCTCGGCGCCCCGGACGAACGCGAGATCGTCTTCACCACCGGCACCACCGAGGCGATCAACCTGGTGTCCTACGCCTGGGCGGCGCCGCGGATGCAGGCCGGCGACGAGATCGTCCTGAGCGTCCTTGAGCATCACGCCAATATCGTGCCCTGGCATTTCCTGCGCGAGCGTCAGGGCGTCGTGCTGAAATGGGTGGAACCCGGCGCCGACGGCGCGCTCGATCCGCAGGCGGTGCTGGAGGCGATCGGGCCGCGCACGAAACTGGTCGCGGTGACGCAGATGTCGAATGTCACCGGCACCCGCGTCGATGTCGCCGCGATCTGCCACGGCGCGCGCGCGCTTGGCGTGCCGGTGCTGGTCGACGGGTCGCAAGGGGCGGTGCACGGGCCGGTCGATGTCGCCGCGATGGGCTGCGACTTCTACGCGATCACCGGGCACAAGCTATACGGGCCAACGGGTTCCGGCGCGATCTTCATCCGGTCCGAGAGGATGGCCGAGATGCGACCCTTCCTTGGCGGCGGCGACATGATCCGCGAGGTGACGCGCGATGCGGTCAGCTGGAACGACCCGCCGATGAAGTTCGAGGCGGGCACCCCCGGCATCGTCCAGCAGATCGGCATGGGGGTTGCGCTCGAATACCTGATGGCGCTGGGAATGGCCAATGTCGCCGCCCATGAGGCCGATCTGCGCGACTATGCGCAATCGCGCCTCAACGGGCTGAACTGGCTGAACATTCAGGGCAACGCGCCGGGCAAGGGGGCGATCTTTTCCTTCACGCTGGACGGGCCGGCCCATGCCCATGACATCTCGACCGTGCTCGACCGGCGCGGGATCGCGGTGCGGGCCGGCACCCATTGCGCGATGCCGCTGCTCGATCATCTCGGCGTCGGCGCGACCTGCCGGGCCTCGTTCGGGCTTTACAACACCCGGGCCGAGGTCGATGCGCTGGTCTCTGGCCTGGAACTGTGCCACGAGCTTTTCGGCTGAGGCCGCCCGGCCCGCGCGGCGGCTGTTGCAATGGCGTCATGCCGCCTATAGGTTCCCGCCGACCAAACGGGCGGCCCGGTCCGAAACCGGAGCCGACCCCGACCAAGACAGACAAAGGACGCATCCATGTTGATCACGCCCGCCTTTGCCCAGGCCGCCGGCGGTGCCGGCGCCGGTGGCGCCTTCGCGCAGTTCGTGCCGCTGATCCTGATCTTCGCGATCATGTATTTCCTGCTGATCCGGCCGCAGCAGAAGAAGGTCAAGGACCACCGGGCCATGGTCGAGGCGCTCAGGCGCGGCGATCAGGTGGTGACCCAGGGCGGCATTCTCGGCAAGGTGGTCAAGGTCAAGGAGGGCGAGGCCGAGGTCGAGGTCGAGATCGCCCAGGGCGTGACGGTGCGGGTGGTGCGATCGACCATCGCCCAGGTCCGCAGCAAGACCGAACCGGCCGCGGCCAACAGCAACTGAACGCTTCGGGACCGGGCGCCGCGCCATGTTGAACATCCCCCTCTGGAAGCGGATCGTCATCCTCGGGCTGTGCCTGCTGGCTCTGGCGGCGACGCTGCCCAATCTCTTCTACGCGCGGGTCGAGCGGCACAACGATGCGGTGACCGCCGCCGAGCGGGCCGGATATGAGACCGCCGAACAGGCCGCCGACCGCGCGCTCTGGCCGGGCTGGCTGCCGTCGCGGCTGGTCAACCTCGGGCTTGACCTGCGCGGCGGCGCGCATCTTCTGGCCGAGGTCGAGATCGGCGATGTCTACAAGGCGCGGATGGACGGGCTCTGGCCGGAACTGCGCCGCGTCCTCGCCGCCGAACGCGCCGAGATCGGCGGGGTGCGCCGCGCCCCCTCGGCACCCGACGAATTGCGCGTGCAGATCGAGCGGCCCGAGGCAATGGCCAAGGCGGTCGAGACGGCGCGCGCGCTGGCCTCGCCGATCGTCACGCTGACCGGGGTCGGGCAAAGCGACCTTGCGGTCTCGGCCGAGGGCAACCAGCTGATCGTCACCCTGTCGGAGGCCGAGCGCGCCGCGACCGACGACCGCACCATGCAGCAAAGCCTCGAGATCATCCGCCGCCGGGTCGACGAGGTCGGCACCCGCGAGCCGACGATCCAGCGCCAGGGCGAGGACCGGATCCTGATCCAGGTGCCGGGCATCGGTTCGGCGGCAGAACTGAAGGCGCTGATCGGCACCACGGCGCAGCTGACCTTCCACCCGGTGATCGGGCGGGGCACCACCGCCGGCCAGATCGCCGCACCGGGGCAGGTGATCTTTCCCTCGGTCGAGGATGAGGGCGTCTTCTACATCCTCGAGGAGGTGCCGGTGGTCACCGGCGAGGATCTGGTCGATGCCCGGCCCGAATTCGACCAGAACGGCCGGCCCGCCGTCGGCTTCCGCTTCAACCCGACCGGGGCGCGCAAGTTCGGCGACTACACCGCCGAGAACATCGGCCAGCTTTTCGCCATCGTGCTGGATAACGAGGTGATCTCGGCGCCGCAGATCCAGAGCCATATCCCCGGCGGATCGGGGATCATCACCGGCAGCTTCTCGGTCGAGGAATCGACCAATCTCGCGGTCCTGTTGCGCGCCGGCGCGCTGCCGGCCCGGATGACCTTTCTCGAGGAACGCACCATCGGGCCCGAGCTTGGCCAGGACAGCATCGACGCCGGCCGCATCGCCGCCAGTGTCGGCGCGGTCGCGGTGCTGGTGCTGATGATCGCCAGCTACGGGCTTTTCGGGGTCTTCGCCAGCGTCGCGCTGGCGCTCAACATGGCGATGATCTTCGCCATCCTGTCGGCGATCGGCGCGACGCTGACGCTGCCGGGCATTGCCGGGATCGTGCTGACCATCGGCATGGCGGTCGATGCCAACGTCCTGGTCTTCGAGCGGATCCGCGAGGAATTGCGCACCGCCAAGGGGCCGGCCCGCGCGATCGAGCTCGGCTATGAAAAGGCGATGTCGGCGATCATCGACGCCAATATCACCACCTTCATCACCGCGGCGATCCTGTTCTTTCTCGGCTCGGGTCCGGTCAAGGGCTTTGCGGTGACGCTGGTCGTCGGCCTCGTCACCTCGGTCTTCACCGCGATCTGGGTGACCCGGATCTTCGTTGTCACCTGGTTCGACCGGAAACGGCCGAAAACCATCATCGTCTGAGGGGCAAGAGACATGGCGTTCCGGCTCAGGCTTGTTCCCGAAAAGACCAGCATCGATTTCTTCCGCTGGGCCTCGCTGACCTTCGGCGGCTCGGTCGCGCTGGTCCTCGCCGCGATCGTGCTGAGCCTGGTCATGGGGCTCAATTTCGGCATCGATTTTCGCGGCGGCACGACGATCCGCACCGAATCGACGACACCGGTCGATGTCGGCCTCTACCGCCAGGCGGTCAGCCGGCTGAACCTCGGCGATGTCTCGATCACCGAGGTCTATGACCCGACCTTCCGCGCCGACCAGCATGTCGCGATGATCCGCGTCCAGGCGCAGGAGGGCGCCGAGGCGATCACCCCCGAGATCATCGCCGAAATCGAGGCGGCGCTGACCGGCATCGATCCGTCGATCAGCTTTCCGTCGGTCGAATCGGTCGGCCCCAAGGTCTCGGGAGAGCTGATCCGGACCGCGGTCCTGTCGGTGCTGGCCGGGGTCACGGCGATCTGCTTCTACATCTGGTTGCGCTTCGAATGGCAGTTCTCGGTCGGCGCGGTGGTGGCGCTGATCCATGACATCGCGCTGACCATCGGCATCTTCGCGCTGTTTCAACTGAAGTTCGACCTGACCATCATCGCCGCCCTTCTCACCATCCTCGGCTATTCGATCAACGACACGGTGGTGGTCTTTGACCGGCTGAGGGAAAACCTGATCCGCTACAAGACGACGCCCTTGCGGGATCTGTGCAACCTGTCGGTGAACGAGACACTGAGCCGCACGGTGATGACCTCGGGCACCACGCTGGTCGCCCTCATTGCGCTTCTGGTCTTCGGCGGCGACGTGATCCGCGGCTTTGTCTTCGCGATGACCTGGGGGGTGATCGTCGGCACCTATTCCTCGGTCTATGTCGCCAAGAACGTGGTGCTTTTCCTCGGCGTCAAGCGCGACTGGGGCAAGAGCGACGACAAACCGGCCGGCACCCAGTTCGCCGGCGGCAAGTAGGGGGCGGCGGTGCCCGGTCCCGACAGGCAGGCCGCCGATGCCCCGGCTTGACGAGATCCCGCCGGGTCGCGCCCCGGCGATCGACGGCTACGGGCCGGGCTTTTTCCGCATCGGTGGCCGGGTGATGCGGGGCGCGGTGATCGTCACCGAGACCGGCGCCGGCCCCTGGGCCGGCCTTGCCGATGCCGCGCCGCTCATCGCCCTGGCCGGCCGGATCGACGTGCTGCTGATCGGCACCGGCGCCACCATCACCCATCTGCCGGCCGGCCTGCGGAACGCGATCGAGGCCGCCGGGATCGGCCTCGAGGCGATGGACAGCGCCGCCGCCGCGCGCGGCTACAACCTTCTGCTGGCCGAGGGCCGGCGGGTGGCTGCCGCCCTCATCCCGGTCGGCCCGGCGGCCGGCGAAGCGGGCCCGGGGGCATGCTGACGGCGCGCGACCTCGCGGTCCAGCGCGGCGGCCTGCCGGTGCTCGCCGGGCTCTCGATCACGCTTCCCCCCGGCCAGGCCCTGGTGCTGACTGGCCCGAACGGCATCGGCAAGACCACGCTTTTGCGCACCGTCGCCGGGCTGCAACCGCCGCTCCACGGCTCCGTCACCCTGCCGCCCGAGGGTGCGGCCTACGCCGGCCATGCCGACGGCGCCAAGGCGACCCTGACGGTGGCCGAGAACCTCGGCTTCTGGGCACGGATCTACGGCACCGCCACGATCGAGCCGGCGCTGGAGGCGATGGATCTGCGCGCCCTTCGCGACCGGCCGGCACAAAGCCTGTCGGCCGGCCAGCGCCGCCGCCTCGGCCTCGCCCGGCTCTTCGTCACCGGTCGCCGGCTCTGGCTGCTCGATGAACCCACGGTCTCGCTCGACGCCGCCTCGGTCGCGCGCTTCGCCGCCGCGATCCGCGCCCATCTGGCCGAGGGCGGTGCCGCCCTTCTGGCCAGCCATGTCGACCTCGGCCTCGACCGGATCGCGACCCTTGACCTCGCCCGCTTCCGCGCCGCGCCCTCGGCGCCCGCCCCCGGCGGCTTCGACGAGGCCTTCGCATGACCCACCCATTCTTCTGTTCGAAAATACCTCCGGGGGTCGGGGGGCAGGCAGCCCCCCGCGCGCAGCGCCGCGCGCCCCCGCGCCCCGGCTTCGGTTCCGGCCGGTGATCGCGCTCCTGATCCGCGACCTGCGCCTGGCCATGCGCGCCGGCGGTGGCTTCGGCCTCGGGCTGGCCTTCTTTCTCATCGTCACGGTGCTGGTGCCCTTCGGCGTCGGCCCCGAGGGCACGCTTCTGGCCCGGGTCGCGCCGGGGGTCTTGTGGCTCGGCGCCCTGCTCGCCTGCCTCCTGTCGCTCGACCGGATCTTCGCGCTCGACCACGAGGACGGCTCGCTCGATCTTCTAGCCACCGCGCCGGTGCCGCTCGAGGGCGTGGTCGCGGTCAAGGCCTGCGCGCACTGGCTGACCACCGGGCTGCCCTTGACCCTGGCCGCCCCGGCGCTCGGTCTCCTGCTCAACCTGCCCGGGCCGGGCTACGGCTGGCTGACGCTGTCGCTGGCCGCCGGCACCCCGGCGCTGTCGGTGATCGGTGCCTTCGGCGCGGCGCTGACCGTCGGGCTGAAGCGTGGCGGGCTTCTCCTGTCGCTTCTGGTCCTGCCGCTCTATGTGCCGACGCTGATCTTCGGCGCCGAGGTGGCACGGCGCGGCGCCGAGGGGCTGGCGACGGCGACGCCGTTCCTGCTCCTGGCCGGGATCAGCGCCGGCACCCTGGCGCTTCTGCCCTTTGCCGCGGCTGCGGCAATTCGCATCAACCTGCGCTGACTCGCCGCCGCCGCAATCGGGTTGAGACCGGACCCGGAAAGGGATAGCACAGGCCCATGTCGATCTGGGAATACGCCAATCCGAAACGCTTCATGCAGACCTCTGGTCACGTGCTGCCCTGGGTCTCGGGGCTGGCGGTGCTTTCGCTTGCGACCGGCCTGGTCTGGGGCTTCTTCTTCACGCCCGAGGATTACAAGCAGGGCTCGACCGTCAAGATCATCTACCTGCATGTGCCCGCCGCGATGCTGGCGATCAACATCTGGGCGATGATGCTCGTCACCTCGCTGGTCTGGCTGATCCGGCGCCACCACGTCAGCGCGCTGGCGGCCAAGGCGGCGGCGCCGATCGGGCTGACGATGACGCTGATCGCGCTTTTCACCGGGGCGATCTGGGGCCAGCCGATGTGGGGCACCTGGTGGGCCTGGGATCCGCGGCTGACTGCCTTCCTGATCCTGTTTCTCTTCTATCTCGGCTATCTCGCGCTCTGGGAGGCGATCGACAATCCCGACACCGCGGCCGACCTGACCGCGGTCCTCTGCCTTGTCGGCTCGGTCTTTGCCGTGCTCAGCCGCTATGCGGTGAATTTCTGGAACCAGGGCCTGCATCAGGGCGCCACGCTGTCGCTCGACAAGGAGGAAAACATCGCCGATGTTTTCTACATTCCCTTGCTGATCTCGATCGCCGGCTTCGTGCTGGGCTTCGTCGCACTCCTCCTGCTGCGCACCCGGACCGAGATCCGGGCGCGGCGGCTGAAGGCGCTGCAGGCGCGCGAGAGGATGGCGTGATGGTCGAACTGGGCAAATATGCCGGTGTTGTGCTGGCGGCCTACGGGGTCTCGCTGCTGCTCCTGGCCGGGCTGGTCGGGCTGACGCTCTGGCAGGGGGCGCGCACCCGCCGGGCGCTGGACGCGCAGGAACGCAGGATGGCGCAGGATGGCTAGGGTTCCCCTGCTGATGCTGGTGCCGCCCCTGGCCTTCGCCGGCCTTGCGGCGATGTTTCTCTGGGGCATGGGGCGCGAAGACCCCGATGCGCTGCCCTCGATGCTGGAAGGGCGCGAGGCCGCCGCGGTGGCCCTGACGCCGCTCGGCGATCTGGCGACCTTCGGCGATGCCGACCTGCGGGCGGGCGGGGTCACGCTGGTCAACTTCTGGGCAAGCTGGTGCGCGCCCTGCCGGGTCGAGCATCCGAACCTGACGGCGCTGGCCGAAGAGGGGGTCACCATCCTCGGCGTCAACTACAAGGACCGGCCCGAGGCGGCGCTGCGCTTTCTGGCCGAACTCGGCAATCCCTATGCCGCGACCGGCGCCGACGCCTCCGGGCGCATGGGCATCGACTGGGGGCTTTACGGCGTGCCGGAGACCTTCGTGATCGACGGGCAGGGCCGGGTGGTCCTGCGCTTCGCCGGCCCGGTCACCCAGCGCGTGCTGACCGAGACGATCCGTCCGGCGATGGAAAAGGCCGCCTCGCAATAGGCTGCGGCACGCGGATGTCGGTATCGGGGGCTTGCGCCAGGACCTCTGTCGCCGCGATCAGGACGACAGGATAAAACCGCCGCGACCATCGCCCCCGAGGGGGAGGCGGCCGCGGCGGCAGGTCGTGATCAAATCTTCGTCGCGATAATCAGAACCAGCAGCGCGGCCGTTTCAAACCACGGCATGCTGGGTCGTCTGGAAATGAGCATCGGTAAACACTTCATGCACCATCTTTAGCTGATTTCCGTCTGAATCGAAAGGATAACAGCCACTTACCGCGTGAAATGGAGCGTTTCCGCATCCGGATCGGAAACTAACTTTTAGACAGGTCCGGAAAGGCAGGTTTCGTCACCGAAACGTGATTCGCCACGAAGTTGCGCGGATTTCGCCGTGGTTCCGGCCAGAGGCGGAGCGGCTGCGCCACCGCGCGGCGGCCGGAATCGCCTGCGATCCCGCCGGGCCGGGCCGCATTCCCGGGGTCTCGATTCGCGATGCGCCGGGCCGGCTCGCCATCCGCCGGGCCGGGTCGTGTCCCGCCAGCACGGCAAGACCGCCGAACATGCCCCCGTGTCGGGCGCCAGCCGGTATGCCGACCGGTGACGCGGCAATGCTGCCGGCCCTAGCCCCAGAGCGCCTCGAACTCGCGCCATTCGCCTTTCGACATGCCCGAGCTTTCCTGAGTCACCGCCTCGCCGGCCAGCCGGCGCCGCAGCACCGCCACCGCCCGACCCGACAGCGTCACGCCGCCCAGCCGGTAATCCTCGAAGGCGGCATAGGCCAGCGGCACCCAGTCGCGGACGATGGCGCAGATCGCCTCGGCATAGGCGCGGATCTCGTATTGCGCATGGGCGTCGGCGCGCAGCCTGAGGAAGTGGAAGAGGTTGTGCAGATCGACCTTCCAGTACCACTGGGTATAGACATTCGCCGGCAGGTTCATCCGAGCCAGTTCGCGTGCCAGCCCCTTCTGGCCGTCCTGGCTCAGCATCGCCTCGTAATGGTCATAGGCGCGGGTGGCGTCATCGCGCAGGATGTCGAGGACGCGCTGCGCCTCGTCGCCCTGCAACAGCTCGCCCCGGCCCTGGTTGTTGACCGTCGATTGCGCCGCCAGATGCTCGGGCGCCGGGATGTAGAACTCGCGTTCGAGGATCGAGTAGCGGGCCGAATATTCGTTGACGTTGGCGGTGCGGTGGCGGATCCACTGGCGGGCGACGAAGACCGGCAGCTTGACGTGAAGCTTGACCTCGCACATCTCGAAGGGGGTCGAGTGCCAGTGCCGCATCAGGTAGCGGATCAGGCCCTCGTCGTTCGACACCGCCCGGGTGCCGCGGCCATAGCTGACCCGCGCCGCCTGACAGATCGCGGCGTCGTCGCCCATGTAGTCGATCACCCGCACCAGCCCGTGGTCAAGCACCTGATGGGCGCTGTAGAGGTGCCGCTCCATCCCCTCGGCGGTGGCGCGCAGGGTCGGTCGGCTGTGGCTCCGGGCTTCGGCGATCTCGGCCGATTGTTCGGGGGTCAGGGTCATCTTGGGCCTCCGGGGAGTCGAATCGATCTCTACCTTATCTATGTGTGCGCCATGATGCGACCACCCTATGCGGTGGGTGGTGAAATCCTGCCCGGCCCCGCCCGGCCCCCCTTCCCGTGCCGGCGATCATGGCTTGGCGCCGGGGCGGCGGGGCTGCTAGGCTGGCGCGGAACCGATGGCAAGAGGGAGGCGCGCGCGCATGACGATCCGGTATCTGCACACGATGGTCAGGGTCAGGGACCTGGAGGCCGCGCTGGCCTTCTACCGTCTTCTCGGGCTTGAGGAGACGCGGCGCATCGACAACGAGGGCGGCCGCTTTACCCTGGTCTTCATGGCGCCGCCGGGGCAGCCGGACTGCCCGGTGGAGCTGACCTTCAACTGGGACGGCGATCCGGGCCTGCCCTCGGACAGCCGGCATTTCGGCCATCTCGCCTATGAGGTCGACGACATCTATGCCACCTGCGCCCATCTTCAGGCCAATGGCGTCACGATCAACCGCCCGCCGCGCGACGGGCGGATGGCCTTTGTCCGATCCCCGGACAATGTCTCGATCGAGCTGTTGCAGAAGGGTGATGCGAAGGCGCCGGAGGAGCCGTGGGCAAGCATGGGCAACACCGGGCACTGGTGACGGCGGCGCTGCTTCTGGCGGCGGGCGGGCCGGCGGCGGCGGGCTGCCGGCTGGCGCTGGCGCTCGGGATCGACGTGTCGCGCTCGGTCGATGCCGGGGAATACCGGGTTCAGCGGGACGGGATCGTGGCGGCGCTGAACGACGCATCGGTGCGCGCGGCGATCCTGGTGCCGCGCGACGGGGTGGCGCTGGCGGTCTATGAATGGAGCGGCCAGGACCATCAGGCGCTGCTGGTCGACTGGACGAAGGTCGGGACCGCGGCCGATATCGACCGGGTCGCGGCCGCCGTCGGGCAGGCCGAACGCGGTATCGCCGGGCCGACCGCGCTGGGCGCGGCGCTTGATTTCGGCCGGGCGCTGCTGGCGCGGGCCCCTGACTGCGCGCTCGGCACGCTTGACCTGTCGGGCGACGGGCGCAGCAACGACGGGCCGGCGCCGGCGCGGGTGCAGGCGGCGGCGGGCTGGGGCAGGGCGCGGGTCAACGGCCTGGCGATCGGCGGGCACGAGACCGATATCGCCGAATATTACGCGCGCGAGGTGATCCGCGGGCCGGGGGCCTT
>PHEC01000286.1 GCA_002841115.1 Alphaproteobacteria bacterium HGW-Alphaproteobacteria-6
CGGCCTTGACCGCCGCCATGAAGGCATCGGTGACGAGGACCGACAGGTTGAACATCCTCAGCCGCGCGGCATCCTGCTTGGCGGCGATGAAGGCCTCGATATCGGGGTGGTTGCAGCGCATCGTCGCCATCATCGCGCCGCGCCTGCTGCCCGCCGACATGATGGTGCGGCACATCGCGTCCCAGACATCCATGAAGGACAAGGGGCCCGAGGCATCGGCGGCCACCCCCTTCACCTCGGCGCCGCGCGGCCGGATGGTGGAAAAGTCATAGCCGATGCCGCCGCCCTGCTGCATGGTCAGCGCCGCCTCTTTCAGCGCGTCGAAGATGCCGCCCATGCTGTCGGGAATGGTGCCCATGACGAAGCAGTTGAAAAGCGTGACGCTGCGCCCGGTGCCGGCGCCCGCCGTGATCCGCCCGGCGGGCAGGTAGCGGAAATCCTCCAGCGCGGCGTAGAAGCGGTCCTCCCAGGCGGCGGGGTCGGTCTCGACCGCGGCGAGGGCGCGGGCGATGCGGCGCCAGCTGTCCTCGACGGTGACATCGATCGGGCTGCCGTCCTCGGCCTTGAAGCGGTATTTCATGTCCCAGATGGCTTCGGCGATCGGGGCGGCGAAACGGGTCATCGAAGGGGGATCCTCGGGCTTCGGGGAAGGGTGTTCAAGATACGCCCCGGCGCGAAGCCGGTCAACTTGATCTCGCGGTCGCGAGGGTTAGAATGCCAAGCTCTGGGGGTGTAATGGCCGGATTCGTTCATATCCTGAAACTCTGCGTTGGCGCGGAGTCGGTCGAGGACCTGCTGGACTGGCAGCGCCGCAACCCCTCGGCCGATCCTGACGGCGCGCGGCGCCATGTCACGCGGATGTGGCCGAAGCGCGCGGACGAGGTGCTGGCGGGCGGCTCGCTTTTCTGGGTGATCAGGGGGGTGATCCTGTGCCGCCAGCGGATCCTGCGGCTGGATCCGGTGGAGGGGGCGGACGGCGTCCGCCGCTGCGGCATCATGATGGCGCCGGAGCTGATCCGCACCGCGCCGGTGCCGCGCCGCCCGTTCCAGGGCTGGCGCTATCTGGACGCCGAGGACGCGCCGCGCGACCTGCCGGCGGGGCGGGTAAGCGACAGCGCCCTGCCCGAGGAGATGGCGCTGGCGCTGGCGGCGATCGGGCTCATGTAGGGGGCGCCGCCCCCGTCCCGGAGCAAATCCGGGACTCCCCCGAGGTATTTCGGCCAAGATGAAAGTCAGAAGGCAGCGGACGTGAGACCGAGCCTTGCCAGCAGGGGATCGAGCATCGCTTTCGCGCCATTGCCCCAATCGGCGGCGCGGGCGGCGTAGAGTGTCGCCTGGCTTTGGTGGATCAGCCCGTCGGCGAGGATCTTGAGGTGGTTGGCGCGCAGCGTCTCGCCGGTCGAGGTGATGTCGGCGATCGCCTCGGCGGTGAGGTTCTTGACCGTGCCCTCGGTCGCGCCCTGGCTGTCG
>PHEC01000114.1 GCA_002841115.1 Alphaproteobacteria bacterium HGW-Alphaproteobacteria-6
CTCAGCCGCGCCATCCGCCGCTCGATCAGCCGGGCGAGGCGGTCAAGCCGCGTCGCCTCCTGCGGCGCGTCGCCGCCCTGCTCCAGCCGCCCGGCCAGCGCCAGCCCGGCGCGGCGCAGGCCGGGATCGGCACGCAGCCGCGTCATGCGGCCGCCCTGCGTCAGCCGGTGCGCCAGCCGGTGCAGATGATCGGTCAGATGCAGAAGGGCGACATAGCGCGCCAGCGGGGCCGGCTGGTCGGACGGCAGCACCAGCCGGGCCAGGTATTCCTCGAGCGCATCCAGCATCGCCTCGGCCCGCAGCGTCAGCGCGGCCCGCGCCGCGACCCCGCGCCTGCCGCGCAGCCCCGCGGCAAGCGCCGCAAAGAGCACATCCGCCACCCGCGACAGCGCCGCCCCGACCGCATCCAGCGCGGCCCCCGCATCGCTCAGAAGCCGGCGGTCCGGCAGATCGCCGAGCGGATCGCCCGAGGCCGGCACCAGCCGTTCGACCAGCCGCGCGAAAGGGCCGGCGAGGGGCAGGATCGCCAGCGCCCCGACCAGGTTGAAACCGCTGTGAAACAGCACCAGCCCCAGTTGCGCATCGCCTCGCGCCAGCCCCAGCACCAGGGGAGCCACGAAGCCGAGCAGCACGAAGGCGATGGTCCCGGTCAGCAGGTTGTAGAAGACATGCGCCAGCCCGGTCAGCCGCATCGCCCGCGACCCGCCGAGACTGGCCAGGACGGCGGTGCCGGTGGTGCCGATGTCCATGCCGATCACCAGTGCCGCCGCTTCGGCAAAGCCGATCGCCCCGGCGCCGAGAAGCGCCAGCGCCACCGCGACCCCGGCGCTTGACGACTGGGTCACCAGCGTCACCGCCGCGCCCAGCGCCACCAGAACCGCCCGCCCGGCCCAGCTGTCGGGCGGCAGCAGCGCCGGGATCAGCCGCGCGTCGGCCCCCGCCGTCGCCGCCTGCATCGCCTCGATGCCGACGAAGATCAGCGCAAAGCCCGCCAGCGCCGCGCCGAGGCGCTGCCAGCGCCCATGCCCGATCAGCCGCAGCAGCGCCGCCGGCAGCAAAAGCGGCAGCGCCACCGCGCCAAGCTGCAGCTTGAAGCCGAGAAGCGTCACCATCCAGCCGGTCAGCGTGGTGCCGACATTGGCGCCGAGGATGACGCCGACCGCCTGCGGAAAGGCCATCAGCCCGGCGCCGACAAAGCCGATCACCGTCACCATCGTCGCCGATGAAGACTGGGTCAGCGCCGTCACCACCGCCCCGGTCAGCGCGCCCTTGACCGGCGAGGTGGTGAACCGCGCCAGCGCCCGGCGCAGGCCCGGCCCGCCGAGGTCGCGCAGCGCACCGGTCATCATCTCCATCCCGAACAGGAAAAGACCGATGCCGCCGAGGATCTGCAAGATCGCCTGTGTCATCCCGCCCCCGCAGCTGATCCTGCCCTACCCGTCCCCCGGCCCCCGTCTGCCGCCAATCTCGACCAGCCGCGGCGCCGGCGCAAGCGGGCCGCGCCGCTCAGCCCCGGCGCGGCGCCGCCACGCCGACACGGGCCTTGCGGCCGAGCCAGACCACGGTGCAGACCGCCACCGCATAGCCCAGCATCTGCGGCGTCACCGCCTCGCCCAGCAAAAGCGCCGACAGCGCCAGCGTGATGAAGGTCTGCACCAGCTGAACCTGCCCGACCCGGGCGATGCCGCCGATCGCCAGCCCGGCGTTCCAGAACAGGAAACCGAGAAACATCGACCCCGCGCCGAGGTAGCAAAGCGCCAGCCACTCGGCTGCCCCCGGCGCGTGGATACCGCCCTTGGCCAGCGACCAGAGCGTGCCGGCCGCCGAGACCGGCGCGCAGAGGACAAGCGCCCAGCCGATCACCTCCCAGCCTGCCATGTCGCGCGCCAGCCGGCCGGAAAAGACATAGCCGAGCGCGGTGGTGACACTGGCCAGCAAGAGCCACAGATCGCCCGTCCCGGGCGCCATCCCCGATCCGGTCAGCGTGAAGGCCAGCACCAGGCCGGCGCCGGCCAGGCTCCAGCCCCAGAAGGCCGGGCCCGGGCGCTCGCCGGCGAAGACCGCGGCGAAGGCGGCGGTCAGAAGCGGCAGGAGGCCAAGCACGATGCCGCCATGCGCGGCCGGCACGGTTTTCAGCGCCAGCGCCACGAAGCCCGGGAAGGCAAAGACCAGAAAGACCCCGACGACCAGAAACTCGCGCAGCCGCCCGACCGGCATCCGGCGCCCCGACAGCCTGAGCGCCAGCCCGGCGATGGCACTGGCGATCAGCGCCCGGCCGCAGGTGATGAACAGGGGATCGAAGCCGCCAAGCGCGATCCGCGTCATCGGCAGCGTCGCGCCGAAGATCGCCACGCCGATCAGGCCAAGCGCCAGGCCGGCAAGCGGGTGATGATCGGGGCGCACCATGGGCACCGCTATAGGCCGGGCGCGCGCGGCCGGGCAATCGCTTTGCCGTACGCGATACAATTCCGCCCCTCCGGGCCTTGCACCGGCGCGCGGCCCGGGCCAAAGCTGCGGCAGGCGGCGGATCGGGGCATGGACGCGATGGCAGGAACCAACAATCTGCGCGGCGCGCTGACCGCACTTGTGGCGATGGCGGTCTTTGCCAGCCATGACGTGGTGGTCAAGACGCTGGGCGCGCATTACTCGGCCTTCCAGATCGTCTTCTTCGCCGCCCTGCTCAGCTTTCCGATCGTCGCGGTGATCCTGCTCAACGACGCGAAAGAGGCGAACCTGCGCCCGCGTCACCCCTGGTGGGTGG
This sequence comes from Alphaproteobacteria bacterium HGW-Alphaproteobacteria-6, assembly GCA_002841115.1. Classification (GTDB taxonomy): domain Bacteria; phylum Pseudomonadota; class Alphaproteobacteria; order Rhodobacterales; family Rhodobacteraceae; genus Albidovulum. The sequence goes on from PHEC01000114.1 coordinate 2,762, forward strand.
CGCTGCGCACGATCTGCACCGTGGTCACCGGGGTCTCGGCCTTCTACGCCTTCGCGGTGCTGCCGCTGGCGCAGGTCTATGTGATCCTGTTTTCCTCGCCCCTGCTGATCACCATCCTCGCCATCCCGATCCTTGGCGAAACCGTGCGGCTGCGGCGCTGGGCGGCGGTGATCGTCGGGCTGGTCGGCGTGCTGATCGTGATGCGGCCGGGTCAGGCGGCCCTGTCGGCGGGCCACCTCGCCGCGCTGGTCGCTGCGGTCTGCGGCGCCACCGCCTCGGTGATCGTGCGCAAGATCGGCGCCGAGGAACGGTCCGTGGTGCTTCTGCTCTTTCCGATGGTCGGCAATTTCCTCGCCATGGGGCTGGCGCTGCCCTTCGTCTACCGGCCGATGCCGATCGAGCATCTGGGGCTTCTCGGCGTCATTGCGATCCTCGGCCTGGCGGGGTCGTTCCTGGTGATCCTCGCCTACCGCGCCGGCGAGGCGGTGATCGTCGCGCCGATGCAATACAGCCAGATCCTCTGGGCGATCGGCTATGGTTATGTGCTGTTCTCCGAAACCCTCGACGGCGCGACCCTGGCCGGGGCGACGGTGATCATCGCCTCGGGTCTCTACATCGTCTTTCGCGAGGGCCGCGCCGGAACCTCGGCCAACCGCCCGGTGCTGGAGACCCGCGGGCGCGCCGAGACGGTCACCACGCCGCGCTCGTCGGTCCTGCAACGCATCATCCACCCGATCGCGCGACCGCGCGATTGACCGGTGCCGGCGCCGCGGGCCGATCTTGTATGCCTGTGCCGCGTCTGTCCACCAGCCCCCTTGCCAAAGCCCGGCAGAATCGCTAACCCCCGCGCATCGGTCGGAGCGTAGCGCAGCCTGGTAGCGCACCTGCTTCGGGAGCAGGGGGTCGGAGGTTCGAATCCTCTCGCTCCGACCAGTTTTCCCGGTCCACCCTTTGCCGGTCCGGCGATGTCCGCCCTTGCGGCGGGCGGGCCGGCAATATCCGCCTTGCGGCGGGCGAAGCGGGCCGGTCAGGCCGTGGCGGGGAATGATGCGGGCAGGTCTGATCTTTCTGGTCGCAGGCTATGTGCTCAGCCAGTTCTACCGCGCCTTTCTCGCGGTGCTCGCCCCGGCCCTTCAGGCCGATATCGGCGCCGGCCCGGCCGATCTGGCGCTGTCCTCGGGGCTCTTGTTCCTGGCCTTCGCGCTGATGCAGCTGCCGGTCGGCGCCGCCCTTGACCGCTATGGCCCGCGCTGGACGACGGCGCTGCTGCTGGGCTTCGGGGCGGCGGGCGGGGCGGCGATCTTCGCGCTGGCCACGGGACCGGGGGCGGTGCATCTGGCGATGGCGCTGATCGGGATCGGCGTCTCTCCGGTGCTGATGGCGGCCTATTTCCTGTTCGCGCGGGTCTGGCCGGCGGCGATGTTCGGCACGCTCGCCGGCGCAATGATCGGGGTCGGATCGCTGGGCAATATTGCCGGCACCGCGCCCCTGGCCTGGCTCGCCGCGGCGGCGGGCTGGCGCGAGACGCTGGCCGGGCTGGCGGCGCTGACGCTGCTGGTCGCGGTCGGCCTGGTGATCTTCCTGCGCGATCCGCCGCGGGTCCGCGCCGCCGACGGCCATCCGCAGGGCGGCATCGGCGCGCTGTTGCGCCTGCGCGCGCTCTGGCTGATCCTGCCCCTGATGACGGTGGCCTATGCGCCGGCGGCGGCGGTGCGCGGGCTTTGGGCCGGTCCCTACATGGGCGGGGTCTTTGGCGCCGATGCCGCCGGCATCGGGCGGGCGACCCTGATCATGGGGCTGGCGATGGTGGCGGGAAACTTCGCCTATGGTGCGGCCGACCGGCTGTTCGGCTCGGCCCGCCGCGCGGTGCTTGCCGGCACCGCACTTGCCGCGCTCTGCCTCGCCGCGCTGGCCGCCTTTCCCGATGCCGGTGCCGGGGTGGCGACGCTGCTGCTGGCGCTTCTGGGCTTTTTCGGGCAATCCTTCCCGGCGCTGATGACCCATGGCCGCGGCTTTCTGCCCGCCCATCTGGTCGGGCGCGGCGTGACCCTTCTGAACATGTTCGCGATCGGCGGCGCGGGGCTTTTGCAGTTCCTCTCGGGCCGCGTCCACGATGCGGTGGCCGCGACCGGTGCCGGCCCCGCCGCCGCCCATGCCGCGATCTTCCTGTTCTTCCTTGTGCCGCTTCTGGCCGGGCTGGTGGCATACCTCTTCAGCCGCGATCCCTGAGGCTGGCACAGCCCCGCCGATTGGGCTAACCATCGTCTGGCAAGGAGCGTGCATGACTGCCGGACCCGCCCCCGACATCCGCCGGATCGAGGTGATCGCGCCCAACCTCAAGCGGCGGCTTTCCGGCGTGACCGCGACCATCGCGCGGCTGGTGCCGGTGCAGGCCACGATGATCGGCATCGCCGCGACTGGCCCGGGCCTGCCGGCGCATCTGCCGCATCTCGCGCTGTGGCGGCTGGTCTTGCTGCCGCGCGACCGGCTTCGGGTCTGGCACGCGCGGCGCAATACCGAGATGGCGCTGGGGCTGATCCTGCGCGGCCTCATGCGCCGCCGCCTCGCGCTGCTGTTCACCTCGGCCTCGCAGCGCCGGCACTCGGGCTATACCCGCTGGCTGATCGGCCGGATGGACGGGCTGGTCGCCACCTCGGCGCGCGGCGCGCGCTACCTCGAACGCGAGGCGGTGGTGGTCCTGCACGGCATCGACACCAAGGGATTCTCGCCGCCCGCCGACCGCGCCGCGCTGCGCCGCCGGCTCGGCCTGCCCGAGGGCGCGGTGATCCTCGGCTGCTTTGGCCGGATCCGCGCGCAGAAGGGCACCGACACCTTCGTCGAGGCGGCGATGGCGACCCTAGTCGGGCGTCCCGGGGTGACGGCGATCGTCATGGGACGGGCCACCGCAGGGCACGAGGGCTTTCTCGCCGGGCTGAAGGAGAGGGTCGCGGCCGCGGGAATGGCCGGCCGCATCCGCTTTCTGCCCGAGGTGCCGGTCGATGCGGTCGCCGACTGGTACCGCGCGCTCGACCTATATGTCGCGCCGCAGCGCTGGGAGGGCTTCGGCCTGACCCCGATCGAGGCGATGGCCTGCGGCCTGCCGGTGGTGGCGACGAGGGTCGGCGCCTTCGAAGAGATCGTGACCGACGCGACCGGCAGCCTGGTGCCGCCCGGCGATGCGGCCGCCCTGGCCGCGGCGCTGGTGCCCTGGCTCGACGATGCCGGGCTGAGGCAGCGCGCGGGACAGGCGGCGCTGGCGCGGGTTCGGACGGGATTCCGGATCGAGGACGAGGCCGGTGCGCTTGTCGCCCTTTACCGGCGGCTTCTTTCGGGGGAACGCTGGTGACCCGGGCCGGCTTCCTTCTGGCCCGGACGCTCAGGCGAGAAGCGCCGCTGGCGCGGCTCTCGGCGCCGAAGTCGGCGCTTTTCACCGAACTTGCCGGCCGGCGCGTGGCGCTGGTCGGCAATGCCCGCGCCCTGGTCGAGCGTGACGAGGGCGCCGAGATCGACCGTGCCGAGATCGTCATCCGGATCAACCGCGCGCCGATGCCGGCCTCGCGCACCCACGGGACGCGGACCGACTGGCTGGCGCTTGCCACCGCGATCGGCGCCGAGGATCTGGCGCGCCTGAACCCCGGCCGCATCCTGTGGATGAGCCACAAGCGCAAGCGCCTGCCCTGGCGCGTCGCCACCGCGCCGGGGTTCTACCTGCACCCGCGCGCCGACTGGCAGGCGCTGGGCGACGCACTTGGCGCGCCGCCGACAACCGGGCTGATGATGATCGCACTTCTGGCCGAAAGCGGGCTGGCGGGGCTGGCCCTGCACGGCTTCGACTTCTTCGCCTCGCGCTCGCTGACCGGCTCGCGTGGCGCAGCACAGGTGCCGCATGACTTCGCCGCCGAAGAGGCCTTCGTGCGCGCGCTGATCGCCCGCGACCCGCGGATCCGGCAGGTCGGCGGCTGAGCGGGCGCCTTGCGCGCCACAATTGCCGCGCCTTGCTGCCCCCGCCCCTTTCGCCGGCCCCGGCAATCGGCTAAGGGGCCTCGTCCTGAACTGATGGAGACCCCAATGGGCTACAAGGTCGTCGTCGCCGGCGCCACGGGGAACGTGGGCCGCGAAATGCTGAACATCCTCGCCGAGCGGGAATTTCCCGTCGACGAGATCGTGGCCCTTGCCAGCCGCAAGTCGCTGGGCACCGAGGTCTCGTTCGGCGACAGGACCCTCAAGACCCGTGACCTCGACACGTTCGACTTCGCCGGCTGGGACATCGCGCTTTTCGCCGTGGGATCGGAGGCGACGAAGATCTACGCACCGAAGGCCGCGAAGGCGGGCTGCGTGGTGATCGACAATTCCTCGCTTTACCGCTACGACCCCGAGGTGCCGCTGGTGGTGCCCGAGGTCAACGCCGCCGCCGTCGACGGCTATACCCGGAAGATGATCATCGCCAACCCGAACTGCTCGACCGCGCAGATGGTGGTGGCGCTGAAGCCCCTGCACGACCGCGCCCGGATCAGGCGCGTGGTGGTGTCGACCTATCAGTCGGTCTCGGGCGCCGGCAAGGCGGGGATCGACGAGCTCTGGGATCAGACCAAGTCGATCTACAACCCGGTCGACGACAAGCCCCCGGTGACCTTCACCAAGCAGATCGCCTTCAACGTGATCCCCCATATCGACGTCTTTCTGGACAGTGGCGAGACCAAGGAAGAATGGAAGATGGTCGCCGAGACCAAGAAGATCCTTGATCCGAAGATCAGGGTGACGGCGACCTGCGTGCGGGTGCCGGTCTTCGTCGGCCATTCCGAGGCGATCAACATCGAGTTCGAGGAGTTCCTCGACGAGGACGAGGCGCGCGACATCCTGCGCGAGGCGCCGGGCGTCATGGTGATCGACAAGCGCGAGAACGGCGGCTACGTCACGCCGATCGAATGCGTCGGCGACTATGCCACCTTCGTCAGCCGGATCCGCCAGGATTCGACGATCGACAACGGCCTGAACCTCTGGTGCGTGTCCGACAACCTGAGGAAGGGTGCCGCGCTGAACGCCGTGCAGATCGCCGAAGTGCTCGGCAACCGGTGTTTGAAAAAGGGGTGAGGCGCGCCCGGACGGACTTCCAGTGGAAGTCCGTCAGCGCCGAACGCCCGAAGCGCAAGCGCAGGGCCGGGAGGGGCGCGCCCGGACCTCACGCGCTCGCCGATCACGATCCTTGCCGGGGCGGGCCGCGCCCGGTTGCCGTGCCGGCCGGCGCGGACTAGAAGGGGCCGTTCCCGCGACCGGAGGCCCCGATGACCCATCCCCGACCCGTTGTGCTGTGCATCCTCGACGGCTGGGGCCTGCGGGCCGAGACCGAGGCCAATGCCGTGGCGCTGGCCCGCACGCCCAACTTCGACCGGCTGATGGCAACCTGCCCGCATGCGAAACTGGTCACCCATGGCCCGGATGTCGGCCTGCCTTCGGGGCAGATGGGCAATTCCGAGGTCGGCCATACCAATATCGGCGCCGGGCGTATCGTCGCGATGGACCTTGGCCAGATTGACCTCGCGATCGAGGACCGGTCGTTCTTTTCCAATGCCGCGATGGTCGCCTTCGCCGAGACGCTGAAAGCCTCGGGCGGGACCGCGCATCTGATGGGGGTAATCTCGGACGGTGGCGTGCATGGCCATATCGACCATGTCCTTGCCGCCTGCGCGATGATCGCCGAAATGGGCGTTCCGGTCGCGCTGCACGCGGTCACCGACGGGCGCGACGTGGCGCCGCAATCGGCGGCGGGTTTTGTCGAGCGGCTGATGGCCGGGCTGCCGGATGGCGTTCGCGTCGCCAGCCTGTCGGGGCGCTACTTCGCGATGGACCGCGACACCCGCTGGGACCGGGTGGCGCGGGCCTATGCGGCGATGGTCGGTGGCCGGGGTGGCCGGGCGGCCAGTGCCGCCGAGGCGGTGGCGGCGGCCTATGCGCGGGGCGAGACCGACGAATTCATCGCCCCCGTGGTGATCGGCGACTACGCCGGGGCGAAGGACGGCGACGGCTTCTTCTGCCTCAACTTCCGCGCCGACCGGGCGCGCGAGATCCTGCTGGCGGTCGGCGAGGATGCCTTTGCCGGCTTCGATCGCGGCCGGCGGCCGCATTGGGCGGCGATCCTCGGCATGGTCGATTATTCGAAGACCCATGATGTCTTCATGGCCGCCGCCTATCCCAAGCGCGCGGTGGTCAATACCCTTGGCGCCTGGGTGGCGGCGCACGGGATGCGCCAGTTCCGCCTGGCGGAAACCGAGAAATACCCCCATGTCACCTTCTTCCTGAACGGCGGCAAGGAAGAGCCCGAGCCCGGCGAGGAGCGGATCATGGCGCCCTCGCCCCGGGTCGCGACCTATGATCTTCAGCCCGAGATGTCGGCGCCCGAGGTCACCCGCCACCTGGTCGCGGCGATCGGCAAGGGCTATGACCTGATCGTGGTCAACTACGCCAATCCCGACATGGTCGGCCATACCGGCGACCTGGCGGCGGCGATCCGCGCGGTCGAGGCGGTCGATGCCGGGCTTGGGGCGGCGCTGGCTGCGCTCAAGGCGGCGGGCGGGGCGATGATCGTCACCGCCGACCACGGCAATTGCGAGATGATGGTCGATCCGGTGACCGGCGGGCCGCATACCGCCCATACCACCAATCCGGTGCCGGTGATCCTGGTCGGCGGTCCGAAGGGCGCGCGGCTTCGCGACGGACGGCTGGCCGATCTGGCGCCGACGCTGCTCGGCCTGATCGGCCTGCCGTTGCCGCCCGAGATGACCGGGCAAAGCCTGATCCTGCGATGAGCGCCGGCGGGCCGCGCCGGCCCGGCCCTGCGGCTCGGGCGGTGATCGCGGCGGCGATCGCGGTTGCCGCGCCGTGGCCGGGGCTGGGGCCGTGGTTGGGGCCTGGGCTGGGGTTGGCGCTGGGCCTCGCTGCCCCGTCGGCGGCCTTCGCCGCGGCCGGCGACGATCCGGCGATCGCCGCGGCAGAAGCGGCGGCACGCGATCTGCGCGCCGCGATCACCGGGCTGGCCGAGGCCGGCGGCGGACGCGACCGGATCGCCGCCCTGACCGCCACCATCCGCAGCTACGAACAGGGGCTTGGCGCGATGCGCGATGCGATGCGCCGCACCGCGATCCGCGAGCACGAGATCGCCGCCGCCTTCGAGGCCCGGCGCGAGCGGATCGGCCAGCTTCTCGGCGCGATGACCGCGATCGGCGCGGCCGAAGGCCCATTGCTGATGCTGCATCCGGACGGCCCGCTGGGCACCGCGCGGTCGGGGATGATCCTGTCCTCGGTCACCCCGGCGCTTCAGGCCGAAGCCGAGGCGATCGGCCACGACCTGGCGACGATCCGCCACCTGCGCGCGCTTCACGACAGCGCCGCCGCCACCCTGCGCGACGGGCTGGTCGCCGCGCAGGAGGCGCGCGCGGCGCTGAGCCAGGCGATCCAGGACCGCACCGACCTGCCGCGCCGCTTTCTCGAGGACCCCGAGGAACTGACGGCGCTGCGCCGCGATGCCGGAACGCTCGACGCCTTCGCCGACGGGCTTGCGGCGATGGAAACCGACATCGGCGCGCCGGCCGGCGATTTCGCCGGCGCGAAGGGCCGCCTGCCGCTGCCGGCGCTCGGCCGGGTGCTGCGCCGCGCCGGCGAGGCCGACGCCGCCGGCATCCGCCGTCCCGGCCTGGTTCTGGCAACCGAGCCCGCGGCGCTGGTCACCGCGCCCTGGCCTGCGACAATCCGCTACAGGGGGCCGCTTCTGGACTACGCAAACGTGATGATCCTCGAGCCGGCAACCGGTTATCTTCTGGTTCTGGCCGGCCTGGCCACGGTTTACGGCGAGACCGGCGACGTCGTGGCGGCCGGC
>PHEC01000115.1 GCA_002841115.1 Alphaproteobacteria bacterium HGW-Alphaproteobacteria-6
CGGCGACCATCGCCATGATCGCGTGATAGCTGTCCAGTTCGAAGCGGTGGCTGAGGCGCAGGTTCTGATGGGCGAGGTGGTCGCGGATCTGGCGGCCCATGTGATGGCGCGCGGTATAGAGGATCAGCGGCAGCGCCCGGAACCGGTCGAGCCCGTCGCCCGGTTCGATCCGGCCGCGCGGCACCGCGGCGACGAAGGGTTCCTCGAGCAGGGGGTGCAGTTCCATCCAGCTTTCCGCGGCCCCCATGTCGGCGGCGACGATCATGTCGAGGGCGCGCGCGTCGAGCAGGTCGTGCAGGCGGTGGCTGGCGCCGGTCTCGAGCAGGAAGCGGCAGCCGGCGAATTCGGCGCCCATCGCGGTCAGAAGCCGCGGTGTCACCTCGGCCTCGAAATCCTCGATCATGCCGAGGCGGATGCCGGTCAGCCCGGCCAGCTCGGCGAGGCCGAGGGCGCCGCGCGCCGCCGAGACCTCGTTGACGATGGCGCGGGCGTGGCGGCGAAAGATCTTGCCGGCCGGGGTCAGCGTCAGCGGCCGCGCGGAACGGTCGAAGAGCGCCGCCCCCAGTGCCTCCTCAAGGCTGGCGATCTGCTGGCTGGCGCCCGAGGCCGAGACCCCGAGGCGGCGGGCCGCGGCGGTGATGGCGCCGGCGTCTTCGGCGGCCAGGAAGACCTCGATCGCCCAGAGCGTGAGGCGGCCTTCGTGTTCGGCCATGCCGGTTCCCTTCGCCCTTGCGGCCCCTCTGGCGGCCCCTCTGGTGCCGCGTGCGGCGGTCGCCCAGCGGCAGGGGGTGGCGGCCCCCTTGCGGTGTCAGAGCCTGGAGAGTTTCGCCTGCAGGTCGGCAAGCTGCTTGCGGATCGCTGCCAGATCCTCGGCCTCGCCCGAGCGTCCGGCCGCGCTGCGGGCCGGGCGCGCCGGGGCGGCATCCTTCGCCGCCGGATCGGCCGCCGTCCCGGGGGCGTCGTCGCCCGGCACGACCCAGCCGCCCATGATCGATTTCAGGAAGGCCTGCTGCTGGCGCTGCATCGCCTCGAAGCCGGGCATCGAGGCCATCGGGTTGGGCAGGGTCGTGAGGTTTTCCATCAGCTTCGACTGGCCTTCGCGCAGCATCTCGAAGCTGGCGGCAAGAAACTGCGGCACCACGCTTTGCGCGCTGGTGGTGTAGCTGCGCACCAGATCGGTCAGCACGTCGATCGGCAGCACGCTTTCACCACGGCTTTCGTGTTCGGCGATGATCTGCAGAAGATACTGGCGGGTCAGGTCGTCGCCCGATTTCAGGTCGATGATCTGCACCTCGCGGCCGGCGCGGATGAAAGTGGCGATATCCTCGAGCGTCACATAATCGCTGGTTTCGGTGTTGTAGAGCCGTCGGCTGGCATAGCGCTTGATCAGCAAGGGTTTCGGATCGTCGGCCATGGCATTCCCCCGGAAATGGTCTTTCGGCAGCGCGGCGAGATTACGCCCGGCCGGGGCGGGAACACAACAAAAAGAAAAGGCGGACCCCGAAGGGCCCGCCAGTCACGTCCTGCCGACAGGGAGGAAGTCGTCAGGCGTTCGTCTCACTTCACCGTCGCGGCGGCTTTCTTCGCGGCCGTGGTCACGTCGGCCGAGGCTTTCTTGACCGCGGCGGTCGCATCCTCGGAGAAATCCTTGCCGGCGGCCAGCATCAGCTCGACGGTTTCCATCTGGACCTTCTTGGCCACTTCGGCGAAGGCCGCGAGGTTTTCGGCGGCCATTTCGGCGGCGGCCGAGGCGAAGTCGCTGAAGGCCTTGGTGTAGTCGGCCGGTTCGTCCTTGACCTTGGCCAGCGAGCCGACCTTGCCAAGGGTGTCCTTGGTCCACTTCGAGGAAATCTCGTTCGACTTCTCGGCGGCTTCCAGCGCCACCTTGGTCATCTTCTCGCCAAGCGCGGCCGAGGTCTTGAAGGCGTCCTGAAGGGCGGCGGTGTCAACCGGGAAGGAAGCGGCCATGTCCTGCATGACTTTGGTGAAATCCTGGGTCTTGTTCATCGGGTGTCTCCTTGGTGTTCGAGGATCGGTTCTCGGGGGTCTGTTCTGCGTCTGCACCCCATATACATTCTGCAGTGCAGCATTTCAAGGGGCATGTTGCTGCGTTGCAGAAATTTTACATGACCCGCCGTCCGGCAGGCCCGCCCCCAAGGGCGGGGCACGGCCAGGCAGCCGGACGCCGGCACGGGCAGCGGATCAGACCGCCGGCACCTCGCTGACATAGGTCCCCGGCGCCGGCGCCAGTTCGGGATGGGCGGCGTCGCCGGGCTGGCGCGACGGCACCATCTTGCCCGACCGCGCCGCCAGCCAGGCCCCCCAGAGCGGCCACCAGCTGCCCTTGTGGAACTGCGCAGCCTCGCGCCAGGCATCGGCGTCGCCGAGCGGCGCCTCGCCGGTGTAATGGCCATACTTGTCCTTGCCCGGCGGGTTGACGATGCCGGCGATATGGCCCGACTGCGACAGGATGAAGGTCTTGTCCTTCGACCCCATCCCGGCGATGCCGTTGAACGACGCCTTCCACGGCGCGATATGGTCGGTCTCGCAGGCGACCGCGCACAGCGGCAGGCGCACGTCCTTCAGCGTCACCGTCTCGCCGCAGATGGTGAAGCCGCCCCGGGCGAAACGGTCCTGCTGGCAGAGCCCACGCAGGTATTCGACCGCCATCTTCGCCGGCAGGTTGGTGCCGTCGCCGTTCCAGTAGAGCAGATCGAAGGCCGGCGGCGCCTCGCCCAGCATGTAGCTGCGGATCGCCGGGCCATAGATCAGGTCGTTCGAGCGCAGATACGAGAAGGTCCGGCTCATGAAATACTTGTCGAGATAGCCGTCGCGCGTCACCTGCGCCTCGATCCCGTCGACGAAATCGTCGTCGAGAAAGACGCCGACCTCGCCGGGGTCGGAAAAATCGGTGAGCGTGGTCAGGAAGGTCGCGGCATTGACCGACTTGTCGCCGCGCTTGCGCATCAGCGCCAGCGTCAGGCCCAGCGTGGTGCCGGCGATGCAGTAGCCGACCGCGTTGACCCTGTCCTGCCCGGTGATGGCGCGGATCTCGGCGATCGCCGCCAGATAGCCCTCGGTGACATAGTCGTCCATGCCGGTCTCGGCATAGCCCGCATCGGGGTTCTTCCAGCTGACCACGAACAGCGTGAAGCCCTGATCGACGATCCAGCGGATCAGGCTGTTGATCGGCTTCAGGTCGAGAATGTAGAACTTGTTGATCCAGGGCGGGAAGATGACCAGCGGCGTGGCATGGACCTTGTCGGTGCTTGGCGCATACTGGATCAGCTCGATCAGCCGGTTGCGAAAGACCACCGAGCCCGGCGCGGTGCCGATATTGCCGCCGACCCGGAAGGCCTCGCGGTCGGCCAGCGTCACCACCAGTTCACCGCGATTGACCTCGATGTCGCGCACCAGGTTCTCCAGCCCGCGGACCAGGCTTTCGCCATCGGTCTCGACCGCGCGTTCCAGCGCATCGGGGTTGGTGCCAAGGAAATTCGTCGGCGCCATCATGTCCATGATCTGGCGGGTGAAGTATTCCACCCGGCGGCGGTCGCCGGGCTCGAGGTTCTCGATCCCCCTGACCGCCTGTTCCATCGCCTCGACGTTCATCAGATACTGCTGCTTGATGAAGTTGAAATAGGGATGGCTGTCCCAGAGCGGATTGGCAAAGCGGCGGTCCTTCGGGGTCGGATCGGTCGGCACCGCCAGCTTGCCGCGGGCCAGAACCTGCTGGGCCTCGACATAATGTTTCAGCGATTTGCCCCAGAAGGCGATCTGCTGCTCGAGGATCTTGGCCGGATCGCGCATCGCTTCGGACCACCAGGCACTTGCCGCCTTGGCGTAAAGCTCCTGCCCCGGCGCCTCGAGGCTGGGATTCGGCGCGCGTTTCTCGGCCATCGCCGCGACCAGTCGCTGGCTCAATGCCTCGATCCGCGCCAGATTGGCGTTCAGTTTTTCAAGATTGCCGGAGGTCTCGGGAAGCCCTGTTGTCATCTTAACCATTCCCCCCTACTATCCTGCACTGCAGCATAACGTCGCCCGACCGGGGGGGAAAGCGGCGATTTGAACCGGTGCGCCCGGTGGTTCGTGACCGGTGACCCCGGCGAAGGAGACGTGATGAAGTCCATGGCCGCCTATGATTACATGGAGAGCCTGCGCAACACCAACGAATGGCTCGGCGCCTCGGCCCGTGCCATGGCCTCCTATCCGGTCTGGGGCCTGGTGCCGCATCCGATGTTCAAGGTGATGTCGGCCTGGGGCCGGATCACCGAGCGCAGCTTCGCGCGCATGGTGATCAAGCCCGACTGGGGCATCCGCACCATCGTTGGCGCGGACGGGCGCGACCACATCGTGCGGGTCGAGACCGAGGTCACCCGCCCGTTCGGCGACCTGATCCATTTCCACGTCCAGGGCCGCGCGCCCAAGGCCCGCCGGGTGCTTCTGGTGGCGCCGATGTCGGGCCATTACGCGACGCTCCTGCGCTCGACCGTGCTCAGCCTCCTGCCCGACTGCGAGGTCTATATCACCGACTGGCACAATGCCCGCGACATCCCGGTCTCGGCCGGCAAGTTCGATGTCGAGGATTACACCCTCTATCTGGTCGACTTCATGCGCCACCTCGGCCCCGACCTGAACGTCGTCGCGGTCTGCCAGCCGGCGCCGCTGACGCTTGCCGCCACCGCCTATCTCGCCGCCGCCGATCCCGCCGCCCAGCCGAAGACCCTGACCCTGATCGGCGGCCCGATCGACCCCGACGCCGCCGCCACCGAGGTCACCGATTTCGGCCGCCGGGTGACGATGGGACAGCTTGAACACCTGATGATCCAGCGCGTCGGCTTCAAATACGCCGGCGCCGGGCGGCTGGTCTATCCCGGCCTTCTGCAACTGGCCTCGTTCATCTCGATGAACCTCGACCGCCATTCGCGCGCGTTTTCCGACCAGATCCTGCGCGCCGCCAAGGGCGAGGCCGCCGAGCGTGACGCCCACAACCGCTTTTATGACGAATACCTCTCGGTCATGGACATGACGGCAGAGTTTTACCTCTCCACCGTCGAGCGGGTGTTCAAGGACCGCGACATCGCGCGCAACACCTTCTCCGTCGCCGGCACCCCGGTCGATATCGGCAAGATCACCGAGGTCGCGGTCAAGGTGGTCGAGGGCGAGAAGGACGACATCTCGGCCCCCGGCCAGTGTCTCGCCGCGCTGGCGCTCTGCACCGGCCTGCCCGAAGCGAAGAAGGCCAGCCACCTCGAACCCGGCGCCGGCCATTACGGCATCTTCGCCGGCAAGTCCTGGCGCGACAACATCCGCCCGCTGGTGCTCGACTTCATCGACCAGAACGGCGGCGGCGACCCGGCCGAGGCGCAGCGCCGCAGCCCCGGCAAGCCGGCGATCCGCGCGGTCTGACCGCCGGTGTCCCCACCGGCGCATGCGCGCGCTAGAGCGGACCGCGTTCATTCGCATTCACGCGACCCACTCTAAGCTTCTGATTTCGCATGTCCGAATAGCGCAAAACCGGTTTCCACTTTTGCGCGACATGCGCTAACCGGCAATCCCGGCCACCGCCGCCTCGATCAGCGCCAGACATTCGGGGCTGGAAAAGCGGTGGTCCGCCCCCTTGACCAGGGTCAGCCGGATATCCGCCCCCTCGGCATGATCGATCAGCCCGACCGCTACCGAAACCGCGACATCGCGGTCCGCCGTCCCCTGCAACATCCGGACCGGCATCGGCAGGGCCAGCGGCGAGCGCAGCACCAGCCGCCCGCGCCCCTCCTCGATCAGCCGCCGGGTGATGACATAGGGCGCGTCCGAATATTCCGAGGGCAGCGCCACCGCGCCCTCCTCGATCAGCGCCCGCCGCTGGTCGCCGGAAAATCCCGCCCAGATCGCCTCGGTGAAATCCGGCGCCGCCGCGATGGTGACCAGGCCCGCCACCCGATCGGGATGCTCCCGCGCCAGAAGAAGGGCGATCCAGCCCCCCATCGACGATCCGACCAGCACCTGCGGCCCGGCGCTCAGCGCCAGGATCGCGGCGCGCGCATCCTCGAACCAGTCACCGATGCAGCCGTCGCGGACATCGCCGCCCGAGGCGCCGTGCCCGGAATAGTCGAAGCGCAGGAAGGCCCGCCCCTGCCGCCTCGCCCAGGCCTCGAGCGCCAGCGCCTTCGTCCCCTCCTTGTCCGAACGGAACCCGCCAAGGAACACCACCCCCGGCCCCTCGCCCGCGCTGCGGTCAAAGGCGATCCGCCGCCCCTCGGGCGTCACCAGAAAGTCACTCATGCCCGTCCCCTTTCATCTTGGCGAAAATACCTCGGGGGCTCCGGGGGTGGAACCCCCGGCCGTTGACTTCGCCGCCGCGATCCCCGAATAAGACCCGGACAGACCCGCAACCGGGCGTTCCGTAGGCGCCAGACCGACGAGGATGAGGCCGATGAGCCAGATTTCCCTGACCTTCCCCGATGGCAATGCACGCCAGTTCGACAAGGGCGTGACCGCCGCCGAGGTGGCCGCCGCAATCGCGCCCTCGCTCGGCAAGGCGGCGATCTCGGCAACCGTCGACGGCCGCCATTCCGACCTCGCCTGGCCGATCGACCGCGACGCCAGCATCGCCATCCACACCCTGAAGGACGCGCCACAAGCCCTTGAACTCATTCGCCATGACTTCGCCCATGTCATGGCCCGCGCGGTGCAGAAGCTCTGGCCCGAGGTCAAGGTCACCATCGGCCCGGTGGTCGAAAACGGCTGGTATTACGACTTCGACCGGGATGAGCCCTTCACCCCCGAGGATCTCGGCGCGATCGAGCGCGAGATGCGCGCGATCATCGCGGAGCGCGACCCGGTGCGCACCGAGGTCTGGGACCGCTCGCGCGCCATCGAGCACTACATCCGCAAGAACGAGCCCTTCAAGGTCGAGCTGATCGAGGCGATCCCCGGCGACGAGCCGCTCAGGATGTACTGGCACGGCCATTGGCAGGATCTCTGCCGCGGCCCGCACCTGCAACACACCGGCCAGTTGCCCGCCGATGCCTTCAAGCTGATGAGCGTCGCCGGCGCCTACTGGCGCGGCGACCACACGAAAAAGCAGCTCCAGCGCATCTACGGGGTCGCCTTTCGCAACCGCGACGACCTCAAGGCCTACCTGACCATGCTCGAGGAGGCAGCCAAGCGCGACCACCGCAAGCTCGGGCGCGAGATGGCGCTCTTTCACCTGCAGGAAGAAGCTCCCGGCATGGTCTTCTGGCACCCGAACGGCTGGACCATCTACCGCGCGCTCGAGGATTACATGCGCCGCAGGCTGCGGATCGCCGGCTACCGCGAAATCAGGACCCCGCAGGTCGTCGACCGGGTGCTCTGGGAACGCTCGGGCCATTGGGAGGCCTACCGCGAGAACATGTTCATCGTCGAGGTCGACGAGGAAGGGGCGAAGGAAAAGCGCATCAACGCGCTGAAGCCGATGAACTGCCCCTGCCATGTCCAGGTCTACAACCAGGGCCTGAAATCCTACCGCGACCTGCCGCTCCGGCTCGCCGAATTCGGCTCCTGCCACCGCTACGAATCATCGGGCTCGATGCATGGCCTGATGCGGGTCAGGGGCTTTACCCAGGATGACGCCCACATCTTCTGCACCGAGGACCAGATCGAGGCCGAATGCGCGGCCTTCATCGGGCTCTTGTCGTCGATCTACGCCGATCTCGGGTTTGCGAAGTTCGACATCAAGCTCTCGACCCGGCCGGAGGTGCGGGTGGGCTCCGACGCGATCTGGGACAAGGCCGAGACCGCGCTGGAAAACGCCGTCCGCAAGGTGACGAACGATTATCAGGTCGACCCCGGCGAAGGCGCCTTCTACGGGCCGAAGCTCGACTTCAAGCTGACCGACGCGATCGGGCGGGAATGGCAATGCGGCACCTTCCAGGCCGATTTCAACCTCCCCGTCCGGCTTGGCGCCGAATATGTCGGCGAGGACGGCGGCAAGCACCATCCGGTGATGCTGCACCGCGCCATCCTCGGCAGTTTCGAGCGTTTCATCGGGATTCTCATCGAGAACTACGCCGGCCGCATGCCGCTCTGGCTGGCGCCGCGCCAGGTCGTGGTCGCCTCGATCGTCTCGGACGCCGATGATTATGTGGGCGAGGTGGTGGCGAGGCTGGCCGCCGCCGGCCTGCGCGCCGAGGCCGACACCCGCAACGAGAAGATCAACTACAAGGTCCGCGAACATTCGGTCGGCAAGGTGCCGGTGATTCTGGCGATCGGCATGAAGGAGGGGGCGGAGCGGACGGTCTCGATCCGCCGCCTTGGCGAGGCGCGAACTGACACGCTGACGCTGGATGCGGCCACCGCCGCGCTGGTGGCCGAGGCGACGCCGCCCGATCTGCGCTGAGCCCTGACCGGCCGCCCGGGCGCCTTTCGTCCGGGCGCCGGACGGCCCGATTCGCCCCCTGCACCCGGCAAGCCGGCTGCTTTTTCTCAAAATTCTTGATTTTTTGCCGGAATCCCGCATCATTTCCGTTGCGTGAACGCAGACTTTCCTACCGCCTCCCTCGCCATGGGGCAGCCGGAAGACCCGAAAGACCTGGCTGCACGACCCTTCGGCAATCGCGCCGGAGGTGGACCCACCAAGGAGAGACGGAATGGCCACGGGCACCGTTAAATGGTTCAACTCCACCAAGGGATTCGGCTTCATCGCGCCGGATGACGGCGGCAAGGACGTGTTCGTCCATATCTCGGCGGTCGAACGGGCCGGCCTCAAGACGCTGAACGACAACCAGAAGGTTTCCTACGAAATGCAGGATGGGCGCGATGGCCGCTCCGAACCTCGGGGCCCCAGCCGAGGTGCAGCCGCTCCCCGGCCCGGATCACCGGCCGCTTCATCAGGGTCGGTTGCGCCGCGATCTGGTCCTCGGGATCGGCGGCGCGCAGAAACTCCGACAGGCCGCGCCAGGTGGTCGACTGGCGGTTGACGACGGCATCGCCGAAGGCCGCGACGACCTCGGCGATCTCGGCCGGGCTCAGCGGTTCGGCGCGGATGTCGCGAAAGCGGACAGCACGGCCGGCGCGCTCCAGATCCTTGCGCGCGCGCTTGCAACTGTCGCAGGTGGCAATCCCGTAGACGATCATCGCGAATCCCCCTCTGCCACGTCCCCTGACAGGCAGCCGCGCGTCGCGCAAGGGGCCCGGCGCCGGAATGGCAAGAGGGCGCCGCTCAAGCGGGGCAGAATGCGCGAAGCGGCGCCGATCCCGGCGACCGGATCGGCGGATTTCCCCGGCGGCCCGGCAAGAATCCGGGACAGCGATCATAACCCGGCGGGCCGCCGTTGACCGCGGTTTCGCTGCCGAATAGTGAGAATGTCGCTGCCCGATGCGCAATCGCCACAGGTGCCGGCAGCCTGCCCTGGGGGGGGCCAAGAATGAGCCTGACACAAGATCTGATCGACAGACTGTCCAGCGAGACCGGCCGGCGGCTGGCCGACCTTGCCCGGCAGCGGCGCAAGCAGGCGCTGGCCCGGCTGACGCGCCATTTCGTCGTTGTCACCGATGACGGGATCACCACCCGCGAGACGGTGTTCGACCAGCCGCCGACCCTGGGACAGCTGATCGACCGGGTCGGCCCGGATGTCTTTGTCGTCGCGGTGCGGATGCAGCGCAAAAGCCTGCGCGCCCGGGTCCGTCAGGCCCTGGCGGCCGAGTAACATACTTCACGCGATGCCTGAAGACCGGGCGACAAACCCTTGTAGTCTTGTTACAATCACTACGCCGGCCATGTCCGTCTCAGCCTGGCGCCAGCGCCTTGCCCAGCCGTGGCAATCCGGCCCGCTTCAAAAGCGCCCGCAGCGGCTGCGCGGTGCCCGACAGCCGTTCCGCCTCGGCCCGCACCGCCTCGATCCGCGCCGCCACCCGGGCCGGTGCGGCCTGCCACAACTCGCGCAGGAAGGCGTCGGGATCTTGCCGCAGGATGCCCTCCTCGGCCAGCAGATGGCGGGGAAAATCGGCGGCGTTGAAGGTGATGATCCGGTCGGCACCGCCGGCGATCGCGGCGGCCAGCACATGGATGTCATTGGCGTCGGGCAGCCAGAGCCGCGCCTCGAGCCCGGCCGGCACCGCCACCGCCGCCCCCGGCCATGCCGCCGCCAGCGCCGCGATCTCGCCGCGCGCCAGCGCTTCGGCGCCGGGGCCGAGCTTGACCGTCGCGCGCGCCCATTCCTCGAGGATCCGCGCCGACCAGAGCGGCCGGTAAAGCCCCTCGGCCGCCACCCCGATCAGGATCTGGCGCAGCACCGTGGGGTAAAGCACGCAGGCATCCAGCAGCGCCTTCACGGCACCAGCCGGAAGACCAGCGCCTTGAGATAGCCGCTTTCCGCCAGTTGCGGCAGTTGCGGGTGATCGGGCCCGGCAAAGCCGGTATGGATCAGCTGCGCCTGCCGCCCTGCCCGACCGATGCCGCGCGCCGAGGCGCCGCGAAAGGCCGCCAGATCGGCGGCATGCGAACAGGAACAGAGGACCAGATAGCCCCCCGGCGCGACCAGGCCCGCGGCCAGCCGCGCCACCCGCTCATAGGCCCTTAGTCCGGCATCGAGCGCCGGTTTCGACGGGGCAAAAGCCGGCGGATCGCAGACCACCAGGTCGAACGCCGCGCCCTCGGCGGCCAGCGCCTCCATCACCGCGAAAGCATCGCCGCGCCGGGTCTGCAGCCCTGTGCCCGAGGCCGCCGCGCCGGCCTCGGCCAGTGCCAGTGCGGGCGCCGAACTGTCAACCGCCAGCGCCGAGCCCGCCCCCGCCGCCAGCGCCGCCAGCGCAAAGCCCCCGACATGGGCAAAGACATCAAGCACCCGCGCGCCCGGCGCCAGCCGCTGCACGAAGGCGTGATTCGGCCGCTGGTCGAAGAACAGCCCGGTCTTCTGCCCGCCGGTCAGGTCGGCCATGTAGACCGCCCCGTTCATCGGCACCGCCACCGGCCCGGACAGCGCGCCCCGCAGGACCGCGGTTTCCTCGTCCAGCCCTTCCAGCGCCCGCGCCCGCCCGGTGGCGTTCTTGACCACCACCGCGACCCCGGTAAGCGCCACCAGCGCGCCGGCCAGATCGTCGATCATCGCCTCGGCCCAGGCGGCATTGGGCTGGATCACCGCGGCATCGCCGAAGCGGTCGATGACGACACCGGGCAGGCCGTCGGCCTCGGCATGGACCAGCCGGTAGAAGGGCGCGTCATAAAGCCGGGTCCGCAGCGCCAGGGCGGCGGCGATCCGCGCCGCGATCCAGTCGCGGTCGATCACCGCTTCGGGGTCGCGGTCGAGCATCCGGGCGATGATCTTCGAGGCGGTGTTGACGGTCACCAGGCCGAGCGGCTGGCGCTCGCTGTCCTCGAGCCGGGCGAAGGCACCGCGCGCCAGCGCCTGGGTGCGCCGGTCGGTGACCAGCTGGTCGGCATAGACCCAGGGGAAACCGTGGCGCAACGCGCGGGCATCGGCGCGCGGCCGCAGGCGCACCACCGCAAGCCCTCGCGCCGCGGCGCCATCCGCGCTATCATCGGGGCAAGCTTCGGGCGTGGCATCTGACATGGCGGCGACATCCTGCTGGGGCGGCGGGCCCGCTGCCCGCTTTAGCCCGATCGCCGCGCCGGCGAAAGCCCCGCCGCCTGCGGCCGGTCCCGCGCAGCACTGCCGGGCAGGTGCGTTGGCGCGGTTGTGTTGTTAGCGCTAACGGGCTATAGCGACCCGGTCCGAAACGCCTCATCCGACTCAGAAAGCCAGTGCCGATGCCCCTTCATCCCAGCCTCGCCGCCATCACCGACCGGATCCGCGCCCGCTCCGCCAACAGCCGCGCCAGCTATCTCGACCGGATGCGCCAGGCCGTGGCCGAAGGCCCGGCGCGCGCGCATCTCTCCTGCGGCAACCAGGCCCATGCCTATGCCGCGACCGGCGCCGACAAGGCCGATCTGGCCGCCGGGCGGGCACCCAACATCGGTATCGTCACCGCCTATAACGACATGCTCTCGGCCCACAAACCCTATGAGGATTACCCCGCGCTGATCCGCCGCGCCGCCCGCGCCGCCGGCGCCACCGCCCAGGTCGCGGGCGGCGTGCCGGCGATGTGCGACGGCGTCACGCAGGGCCGCGCCGGGATGGAACTGTCCTTGTTCTCGCGCGACGTGATCGCGCTTTCGGCCGGGGTGGCGCTCAGCCACAACTGCTTTGACGCCGCCCTCTATCTTGGCGTCTGCGACAAGATCGTGCCGGGGCTGGTCATCGCGGCGGCGACCTTCGGCCATGTGCCGGCGGTCTTCGTGCCGGCTGGCCCGATGACCACCGGCCTTGCCAATGACGCGAAATCGAAGGTCCGCAACGACTTCGCCGAGGGCAAGGCGACCCGCGACGACCTGATGGCGGCCGAGATGGCGGCCTATCACGGCCCCGGCACCTGCACCTTCTACGGCACCGCCAACACCAACCAGATGCTGATGGAGTTCATGGGCCTGCACCTGCCGGGCTCGAGCTTCGTCAACCCCGGCACCCCCCTGCGCGCCGCACTGACCGAGGCCGCCGTTACCCGTGCCGCCGCCATCACCGCCCTTGGCAACGACTTCCGCCCGGCCGGCGAGATCCTTGACGAGCGCGCCTTCGTCAACGGCATCGTCGGGCTGATGGCAACCGGCGGCTCGACCAATCTCGTCCTGCACCTGCCGGCGATGGCACGCGCCGCCGGCATCCTCATTGAGGTCGACGATTTCGCCGCGATCTCGGCGATCGTGCCCCTGATGGCGCGGGTCTATCCGAACGGGCTGGCCGATGTGAACCATTTCCACGCCGCCGGCGGGCTCGGTTTCCTGATCGGCGAGCTTTTGTCGGCGGGCCTCTTGCACGCCGACGCCCGCACCATCATCGGCGACGGGATGGCGCGCTACGCCGAGGAGCCGAAGCTGATCGACGGCCGGCTGACCTGGCAGCCCGGCGCCAGCGAGACGCTCAACGACCGGGTGCTGCGCCCGGCGCGCGACCCGTTCCAGCCGCAGGGCGGGTTGAAGGATCTGGCCGGCAACCTCGGGCGCGGGGTGATCAAGATCTCCGCCGTGGCCCCCGAACGCCACCTGATCGAGGCCCCGGCGCGGATCTTTTCCAGCCAGGAGGCGGTCAAGGCCGCCTTCGCCCGGGGCGAGTTCACCACCGATTGCGTCGTCGTCGTCCGCTTCCAGGGGCCGCGCGCCAACGGCATGCCGGAGCTTCACTCGCTGACCCCGATGCTCTCGGTGCTGCAGGATCGCGGGCTGAAGGTGGCGCTGGTCACCGACGGGCGGATGTCGGGCGCCTCCGGCAAGGTGCCGGCGGCGATCCATGTCAGCCCCGAGGCGGCGGCCGGCGGCCCGCTCGCCCGGCTCGCCGACGGCGACATCATCCGGCTCGACGCCGCACAGGGCCGGCTCGACACGCTCGCCGACCTCGACGCGCGCGCCCCGGCCGCCGCCGATCTCGCCGCCAATGGCCAGGGCTGCGGACGCGAGCTGTTTCAGACCTTCCGCGGCGCCGTCGGCCCTGCTACCGAAGGCGCCTCGGTGCTTTTCTGACCGCTTTCATCTTGGCAAAAATACCTCCGCCGGAGGCCTGCGACGCCGCCGCCGACCCGACCGAAAGGACAATGCGATGACCCCCGCCGAACAATCCCGCCACGCCGCCGAGATCTGCGCCCTCGCCCCGGTGGTCCCGGTGCTGGTGATCGACGATCTCGCCAGCGCCGCCGATCTGGCCCGCGCGCTCGTCGCCGGCGGGCTGCCCGCGCTCGAGGTCACCTTGCGCACCCCGCAGGCGCTGGAGGCGATCCGCGCCATGGCGGCGGTGCCGGGCGGGGTGGTCGGCGCCGGCACGCTCCTGACCCCCGAGGACGTGCGCGCGGCCAGGGCGGCCGGTGCCCGCTTCGGCGTCTCGCCCGGCGCCACCGACCGGCTTCTGGCCGCCTGCGAGGCCGAGGGCCTGCCGCTCCTGCCCGGTGCGGCGACCGCGACCGAGGTGATGGCGCTGCTGGAAAAGGGCTATAATGTGCAGAAGTTCTTCCCGGCCGAGGCCGCGGGCGGGGCGCCGGCGCTGAAGGCGATCGGCGCGCCGATCCCGCAGGTCCGCTTCTGCCCGACCGGCGGCATCGGCCCGGCCAATGCCCGCGACTACCTCGCGCTGGCCAATGTGATGTGCGTCGGCGGCAGCTGGGTCGCGCCGAAGGATCTGGTGGCGCGCGGCGACTGGCCGGGGGTGGTGGCGCTGGCCCGCGCGGCCCGTGCGCTGGCCGCCTGATCGGGCGCGCCGGTCCCGCCAGCCCAAGGTTCAGCGGCTCAGGCGATCGTCCAGAAATGCCTGGCGAATCGTGCGGTTGCGGCAGGCCGTCTCGCCGATCACCAACCAGGCGATGACGAAGAGCAGCGCGAAAAGAAGCACCGCCGCCGCCGCCCCGGCCTCGGCCAGGAACGGGCGCCCGGTCAAGGCCACGCCGGCCCGGATCGCCAGCGTCACCGCGGTGCCGATCGCGGCGAAACGGCCGGCAAGGCGCAGCCGGCCCTCGCGCATCTCCAGGATGTGGCGCACCGTCACCCGTTCCGCGCCGAACCGTCCCGCCGCCGCGGCCCTCACCGCCAGAATGAACCCCGCCAGCGCCATCAGCACCGCCAGCGCAGCCGACAGCACCGGCAGCGATCCCGACAACGCCGCACAGAATGCTCCGGCCAGCGCCGACACCGGCAGGAAGATCACCGAAAAGGCCCGCATCGGGCCGGGGTATCGCCATGTCATCGGCATCAGAGGCCTGTCTGGTTGGCACGTCAGGCCCCTGGTCTGGCCGCCGATGGTGGCCCGGCGATGACCGACCGGTGACACTGCTGCGGCATGGTCACGGCAAGACTTGCGCCTGGATGACGCCGCGCCCCGCCGCTTCGGTCCCCGCCGCCTCAGTCGGTATAGCCAAGCCGGGCACGGCGCCCGCCGCGCCGCATCGGCGTCGCGGGATGGGCCAGCGCATCGCGCAAGACGCCGCTCATCGGATGGTCGGGGGCAGCCACGGCATGGGCGGCGATCAGCCCGCGCAGCGCGGCCATCACATCGTCTTGCGGCCCAAGGCTCAGCGCCCAGTCCAGAAAGACCGAGCGGCATTCGCTCTCGGTGATCCCCTCGATCGCATAGCTCTCGCGGATCAGCCCTTTCGGATCCTTCGCCGCCTGCATGTCCGTTCCGACCATTCGCGCCTCCCGCCATTCCGCCCGGCCCGCACCGCCCGGCCCCGCCGCACCGGGTCCGGGCCGGCCATCACCCGGTCCCGGCCGGGTCCGCCGTCGCATCCTCGCCGAGATGGCGCGCGATGATCGCCGCCACCACCCCGGCCTCGGCCGCCAGCCGGGCCGACAGCGCATCAAGCCCCGCCTCGCCGGTCTCGCGCAAGAGAAATGCGCGCCCGCCCTCGCCGATCGCCTCCATGTCAAGCGCCCGCTCGCTGAGCAGTCGCGCGCCACATTGCAGCCGCCAGAAGAACCGGTAGGCCCGCGCCACCACCTCGGCCTCGTCGCGGATCAGCGTGCCGGCACGCACCCCGGCACGCAGCTGCGCCTCGACCCGGCGCGCCGGGTCGGCGGCGCGCAAGGCCAGCGCCTGGGCGAAAAGCTCGATATCCTGAAGCCGTCCGGGGCCGGTCTTGGCCTCCCACGGGCCATCGGGCGCCTTGGCGGCAAAGATGCGCTGGCGCATCTCGGCGGTATCCTTGCGCACCGCAGGCCCCGGCCCGCGCGCCGCCAGCACCGCCAGTCGCACCGCCTCGACATCATCCGCGAGGTCGCCCGCCCCGGCCACCACCCGCGCCCGGGTCAGCGCCAGATGCTCCCAGGTCCAGGCCTGCGCCATCTGATAATCCGAAAATGCCTGAAGCGAGGTGGCGACCGGCCCCTGCCGCCCGGAAGGCCGCAGCCGCATGTCGACCTCGTAAAGCCGGCCCTCGGCCATCGGCGCGCTCAGTGCCGTGACCAGCGCCTGGGTCAGGCGCGCGTAATAGGCCCGCGCCGCCAGCGGCCGCGGCCCCTCAGAGGCCTCCTGCCCGGCCGCGTCATAGATCACGATCAGATCAAGATCCGAGACCGCATTCAGCCGCTGCGCCCCGAGTGAGCCCATCCCGAGGATCACCGCGCCGCGCCCCGGTGCCGCGCCGTGCTTGCGCGCGAACTCGGCCAGGCAGACCGGCCAGAGCCCGGCCAGGCAGGCATCGGCAAGATCGGCATACTGGCGCGCCGCCTCGGCCGCATCGACCAGTCCGCGCAGATGGTGGACGCCGACGCGAAAATGCCATTCGCGCGCCCAGAGCCGGGTCGCCGCCAGCCGGCCCTCGTAATCGCCGGTCGCCGCCAGCCGCGCCGCCAGCAGCGCCGTCAGCGCCGCAGCCCCCGGCCAGGGCGCAAAGAAATCGCCGCCGATCACCGCATCGAGCACCTGCGGGTTGCGCGACAGATGCGCCGCCAGCCCCGGTGCCGTGGTGCAGATGTCAACAATCAGGTCAATCAGCTGGGGATTGGCCTCGAAAAGCGCGAAAAGCTGCACCCCGGCCGGCAGTCCGGCCAGAAACCGGTCGAACTGGCCCAGCGCCTCGCCCGGATTGGCGGCGCGCTGCAACCGGGTGAGGATCTCGGGCTGCAACCGCTTGAAGATCGTCACCGCGCGCTGCGAGCGCAGCGCCGGATAGCCGCGCCAACCGTCGACGACCGCCTGCGCCGCGCCGTCCAGCGCCGGCGCCGTCCGGGTCTCGCCGGGGGCAAAGAAGACCTCGGTCAGCGCCGCCACCCGCTCGATCCGCTCGGCAAGCCGGCGGCACAGCGCATCGGTGTCGCCCTCGCCCATCATCCGCGCCAGCCGATCGAAGCCCTCGCGGCCGGCCGGCAGCGCATGGGTCTGGGCATCGGCGATCATCTGCAGCCGGTGCTCGACCTCGCGGTGGGCCCGGTAATCGGCGGCAAGGGTGGCCGCGACATCGGCCGCCACCCAGCCCTTGTCGGCCAGCGCCGCCAGCCCCGGCACCGTCGCGCGCAGGCGCAGGTCAGGATCGCGGCCGCCGGCGATCAACTGCCGGGTCTGGGTGAAGAACTCGATCTCGCGGATCCCGCCGCGACCCAGCTTTAGGTCGTGACCGGCCAGTACCAGCGGCCCGTGCAGCCCCTTGTGGTCGCGGATCCTCAGCCGCATGTCATGGGCATCCTCGATCGCCGCGAAATCGAGGTGACGACGCCAGACGAAGGGCCGCAGCGCCGCGAGGAATCGCTCGCCCGCGGCAATGTCGCCGGCCGCGGCGCGGGCCTTGATATAGGCCGCGCGCTCCCAGGTCCGGCCCTGGGCCTCGTAATACTGCTCGGCCGCCGACATCGAGATGCAGACCGGCGTCACCGAGGCATCGGGGCGCAGCCTCAGATCGGTGCGAAAGACATAGCCATCGGCGGTCAGGTCCGACAGAAGCGCCGTCATCGCCCGCACCACGCGGATATAGGCGGCGCGCGCCTCCTGCACATCGTCGGCGCCAAAGCGGGTATCGTCGAAGAGGCAGATCAGGTCGATGTCCGAGGAATAGTTGAGCTCGTTCGCCCCCATCTTGCCCATCGCCAGCACCACCGGCCCCCCGGCACCCCCCGGCGCGGCACCCCCCGGCGCGACAAGCCCCGGCACCCGGCCCCGCCGCACCGCCTCGCCCATCAGATATCCCAGCGACACCGCCACCGCCCGGTCGGCGAAGAGCGTCAGCGCCGCGGTCACCTCCTCAAGCGTCCAGACCCCGCCGAGATCGGCCAGCCCGACCAGCAGCGCAAGCCTCGCCTTGGCGCGCCGAAGCGCCGGCCCAGGGGCCTCGGCCGCGCCAGGTTCCGCGCCGCCGAGCCTGCCGAGAAGCGCGGCAAAGGCCGCCTCGGGCGACCCGGCAAGCGTCGCCTCCAGCCAGTCGGCCTCGCGCAGGATCAGCCCGGCCAGAAAGGGGCTGCATCCCGCCGTGCCCTCGAGAAGCGCGCGCAATTCCGGTGCCAGCGCCGCAAAGCGCCGGCGCACATCCTCGGCACGGACCGGTTCATGGACAAGGGGCGTGCGGGTCAGTCGCGATGCAAAGCTCATGGCCCGACAGTATCGGCCGGCCCGCCGGCGTCAACGGCCCGCGCCGGCCCGCCCCCGCCGTCCCGGGATTCTTCGTTGTGAAAATACCCCCGCCGGAGGCATTGAAATTTCTGTCGCGACATGACTTTCTGGCCTCCGGCGGGGGTATTTTCACAATGAAGAAGCCAAAGAGCAGAAGCCTGGAGCGGGTCACGGCGGCGCTGGCGGCGGCCGGGCTTGACTGCGTGATCGAGGAAATGGCGGAGGGCACGCGGACCGCGGCCGATGCCGCGGCGGCGGCCGGATGCGCGCTGGACCAGATCGTCAAGTCGATCATCTTCCGCGGCGAGGTGAGCGGCCATCTGCTCTTGTTCATGACCGCCGGCGGCAACCGGGTCTCGGTGGCGAAGGCGGCGGCGGTCGCCGGTCAGCCGCTGGGCCGCGCCGACCCCGATCTGGTCCGGGCCGAGACCGGCTTTGCCATCGGCGGCGTTTCCCCGATCGGCCATCTGGCGCCGGTCGCCGGCTTCTTCGACCCGCGGCTTCTGGATTTCACCCGGGTCTGGGCCGCGGCCGGGACGCCGCGCCACATCTTCGCGGTCGGGCCCGGCGAGCTTTTGCAGGTGACCGGCGCCCGGCTGGCCGATTTCACCCAGCCCGACACGGAAGGTCCGGCGCCTCGGGGCGGTATGTGAATTTCCTTTACATGGGGGCTTGATCCGGCGCGCCGGCATCCCATCTGACCTCATGTGAAGATAGTTCACATGATGGCACGGAGGAAGTGCGATGACCACAATGACAGCCTGGCCCGGTCGGGCCGAATCCTGGCTTGATGATCGTGGCCGGGGCGCGTGGCTTGCCGCGCTGGTTCTGGCGCTGATCGTCTTCTGGCCGGCGGGCCTGGTGCTGGGCGGCTACATGATCTGGAGCGGGCGGCTCTTTGCCCGCGCCCCGCAGGCCGGCCGCGGCCATGCCCATCTGTGCCGCGGCCATGCGCGCCGGCACGGGTTCCGCACCTCGGGCAACAGCGCCTTTGACGCCTACAAGGCCGATACGCTTGACCGGCTGGAGCGCGAGCAGGCCGAGTTCGAGGCTTTCCTGCGCCGCCTGCGCGACAGCAAGGACAAGGCCGAGTTCGACCAGTATCTGGCCGGGCGGTCCGCCGCGGCGGGCGGCACGGCCGAGGCCGAGGCGGCAGAGGCGGCCGCCGGGCGGGCCGATCCGCCGGCGGATGGCGACGCCGGGCACAGCGGCACCG
>PHEC01000287.1 GCA_002841115.1 Alphaproteobacteria bacterium HGW-Alphaproteobacteria-6
CAAGGACGTCATGGCCCGGCTCGTCCGGGCCATCCACGTCTTTCTTAAGGGCACATGCCGCAAAGACGTGGATGACCCGCATAAAGCGGGTCATGACGACGAAGAGAACAGCATTGTTACCGCCTCAATCCACCTGCGGCAGCATGCGGTCGGCTTTCCGGAAATAAGCCCGCGAATAATCGAGAAGTTCGGTGTTGGACGGATGGTCGACCGTCTCGATACCGACGACATGCCCGGCGACGTCGCCATGCTTCGCCTGCAACCGCTTCAGGAAACCGAACTTCGCATTGGCCGGACCCACGATCAGGATTTCACCCGCGCCGGCAAGCTTCTCCGCCACCTCGTCGAAGAATTCCGCATCTTCCGACTGACGCCAGCTTGCGCGTCCGGTGAACTGCGCATGGCGGCGCGACGCCTTGTGCTTCGGCGTCACCCGGCCGGCCTCGGCATCATCCGCGTTGAAATCGAGGATGCGCGCTTCGTGGTGATCGATCCAGACGACGGCGTGGTAGTGATGGGTCATGGGTGCCTCCCGATGTTTCCGTAAATTATAGCGCAGTGAAGCTGCGCCGCGCTGCGTCATAGCGTCTTTAAAAGCGCCGTCAGTCCTTCGCGATAGCTCGGATAAGCGAGCCTCACACCGAGCTCGTCATGGATGCGCGCATTGGAAACGCGCCGCGAGGCCATGTAAAAGCTTCGTGCCATGGGCGACAATGCTGCCTCCTCGAAGGGGATTTCCGGCGGCGCCGCCCGCCCGAGAAGCTCCGCCGCATAGGCGACGACCACGGGCGCGGGCGCCGGCTCGTCGTCGCAGACATTGTAGATCGCGCCGGGACGGGGCCTCGCCATCGACGCTTCGAGCACGTTGGCGATATCCTCCACATGGATGCGCGAGAAAATCTGCCCTTCCTTCACGATGCGCTTCGCCGTGCCGTCAGCCACGCTTTTGAGCTGGTTCCGCCCAGGCCCGTAGATACCCGCAAGCCGGAAGATGTGCAGCGGCAGCCCGCTTTCGCGCGCAAGTGCCTGCCACTCTCGCTCGGCCGAAGCGCGCCTGTCGCTCCGCGTCGCGTTCGGATCGAGCGGCGTTTCTTCCGTCACCCACTCCCCTTTCCGGTCGCCGTAAACACCCGTGGTCGAAAGATAAGCGGCCCAGCGGATTTCCGGCGCGAGCGCGGCAAGCAGGCCCCGATGCGCCGCGAGAACGGGATCGCCGGCCTCCGCCGGCGGGGTGGAAACCAGAAGATGCGTCGTGCCCTCAAGCGCCGTTCCGGGGTCTTCCAGCGGCTTGTCTCCGGCGAAGATAAACGGCTCGATCCCCGCCGCTTTCAACCGTTCGGCTCCTTCTTCCGTCCGGCAGGTGCCCGCCACCGCGAAGCCGCGTGAGGCGAGACGCCCCGCGAAGACCCGCGCGCTGTAGCCGCAACCGAAGCAGAAAAATTTTCCGGCACC
>PHEC01000288.1 GCA_002841115.1 Alphaproteobacteria bacterium HGW-Alphaproteobacteria-6
CGCGATGGGTCTCGGCGAGGTTGGCGGTGACCCGAAGTGCGGTCTCGACGCCCATGTCGGCGCCGATCAGCAGGTCCTCGAGGCTTTCGAGCATCGCATCGTCGAGGATCCGCCGCGGGGCGGCGGGGCCGCGGCCGAGAAGCCGGCCGATGAGGCCGGGCGAGGCCTGTGGGGTGGTTGTCGCGGTGGCCGGGGGTGCCGGGTCCGGCGGCGGGGCGGCGGGCGGCGGTGCCGGTTCCGGTGCCGGTGCCGGTACGGGTTCCGGTTCCGGTTCCGGTTCCGGCTGTGACCCCGCGATACCGGCGGCCTGCGCGGCGGGCTGGTCGCTTGCGGCCGGGGGCGGCGCGCCATCCTCCGCGGTGCCGGCGCCGACGATCGCCTCGAGCCCCTCGTCGAGTCTCGACGAGGATTTGAACAGCCGGTCCTTGAGTTTCTTGAAGAACGACATTGCTGGTCCCGTCCGGTTTCGGCCCCTTTCCCCTAGACGTTTCACGCCAAGGATGGAAGGGCCGGCGCCGGGCCGGCCTGCCGGTTTTCGGGCTGCCAAAATTCTGCCGCCATGCCATGCTAGCCGCGAGGGCGCGGGCAATGGCAATGACGATGGCGGCGGCAATGGCGATAAGACGCGACTGGATGACCGACCCCTGCATGCGCTTTGCGCTGGCGACGCTGTCGCCGCTGCCCTTTCTGGTTCTCGGCGCGCTCTTCGGCGGCGCCTTCAGCCTGCTGGCGCTGGTCTGGATCTGCGGCATCGGCCTGCTTGCCGATACGGTGATCGCCTGGCTGGCGGCGCTGCGCGGCCGCGCTTTGGCCGAACCCGGCCGCTGTGAGCCGCGAGAGGCGGCCACCCTCGGCCGCGCCGACCTGCTGTCGGTTGTTCTGGCGGGGCTGCATTTCGTCCTGCTGGGGCTTGCGCTGACCGCCCTGTCCGGCGCCACCGGCCTTGGCTTTTTCAGCTGGATCCTGACCTTTCTCGGCTTCGGGCTGTGGTTCGGCCAGGTCTCGAACGCCAATGCGCACGAGTTGATCCACCGCGCCGACCGGCGGCTGCATCGGCTTGGCCAATGGGTCTTCACCTCGCTGCTTTTCGGGCACCACTGCTCGGCGCACCGGCTGGTCCATCACCGTTTCGTCGCCACCCCGGACGATCCCAGCACCGCCGAGAAGGGCGAAAGCTTCTATGCCTTCGCGGCGCGGTCCTGGCCCGGTGCCTTCGTCGCCGGCTACGAGATGGAGGCGGCGCTCCGGCGCGGCAAGCCGCTGTGGCGGGCGCGGCTGGAAAACCCCTATCTGGTCTACCTGGCCGGGGCGGCGGGTTTCGTGGTGCTGGTCGGGGCGGTCTTCGGGCTGGACGGGCTTGTCGCCTATCTGCTGCTGGCCGGCTATGCCCAGCTGCAATTGCTCCTGTCCGATTATGTCCAGCATTACGGGCTGTTGCGCC
>PHEC01000116.1 GCA_002841115.1 Alphaproteobacteria bacterium HGW-Alphaproteobacteria-6
GCCGGCCTCGCCCCGCTTGCCGCCGACGACATCGAGGCCCGCCGCGACATCGTCAGCGCCTGCCTGGAACGCCACGCCCGGCCCGGGGCGATCGAGGTCTCGGTCGATCTGCCGGGCTGGACTGATGCGCTGATCGCGGCGATGACCGCGGCCTATGAGGACGACATCGCCGAGATCGCGACGATCGACGGGGTCGAGATGATCCTGCCCTGAGCCAGCGGTGGCTGGCAACGGATACGGGCGGGGAAGGCCCCCGCCCGAAGGTCATTGAAATGCTCGCCGTAAAATATCGTGTTGCCAAAGGCTTGCCGGCCTTACTTCAGCGGCTGGGTGAAGCCGGTGATGCGGATCAGGTCATCGGTGCCGTAACCGTCGACCTTCGCCATCTTGCTGTCGTCCGAGTGCTGGATGTTGAGATAGGCGGTCATCCCGTCCCCGGCGAAGGTGAAGCCGGTCGGCTCGGCGCTGCTGTCCTTCACCGACAGCACCCGGATGCAGCCGTCGGTCTTGAGGTCGCGGTCCGCGCCATCGGGCAGGCAGGCCCAGACATCGCCGTTGGGGTGATCCTCGATGACGTAGAGGATGCCGGTGCCGGGCTGGAAGGCGAGGTTGTCGACCGAGTTGAACGCGGCGTCGCCCTCGACGAAGCGGTTGACCTCGGTGGTGAAGGCGATCTTGCCGTCGGCGCCGGCGACCGGCACGCTCATCGGGTCGCTGTCGATGGCGCAAAGCACCTCGCCGTAATTCGCCGCCCCCTCGTTGCCGGTATTGGCCCAGCAAAAGCGCAGGCCGGGGCCGGCAAAGGTCGGGTCGGCGTGCAGGTCCTCGGGCCGGTAGTAGCCGGTCGCCCCCTTCGCCGCGGCCTCGGCCCGCGCCCGCGCCGGATCGACCGCGATCCAGGCGGCACGGCCCACTTCGCAGCCCTGGCCGGTCTGCACCTTGTCGCCATAGCACGAGACCTGCATCGCATGGCTGGTGCCGGCGACCAGGGGCGAGGCATCGAGGCTGGCAACCGGACCGCCGGCATGGGGCACGGCGGGGATGAACTTGAAGATCGCGCCGCCGTCGCTGTCGGGGTTGCCGTCAGAACCCGGGCGCTGTTCGTCGCCGGCGATGACCACGCCTTCGGGCGTGATCGTCAGCCCCTCCCAGGCCATCTGCGGCAAGGCGCGGCGGCGGATCACATGGGTCTCGTCGGTGGTGGTGCCAGCGTCGCGATCGACCACCACATCGGACAGGGCCAGGGGATCGAGGATTTCATAGGCGGCGCCGTCATCCTCTTCCTCGGTGGCCAGCACGGTGCCCCAGGGCGTGGTGCGGATGCCGTCGCAAGAGGACATGCCGCGCACCAGGGTCCGCACCGCGCCGGTGCCGAGATCGACCGACTGCACCGAGGGGTTGAGCTTGCCGGCGGCGATCTCCTCGCGGTCGCCCTCGATGCAGAGGATCGCATGGGTCGGCGCCGCTTGCGGCCAGAAGGCGATCATGTCGGCCTTGTCGGCGACGCTGCGGCTGACATAGTCCGCACTCAGCCCCGCGGCCAGCGCGACCTGGTCGGCCGCGGTCTGCGCCCCGCTGCGGTAGCCTTTCTCGGCCGAGGCCGGTGCCGAGGCGGCAAGTGGCGCGGCGATGCCGAAGAGATCGGCCGAGCGGGCCGCAAGCAGCGCATCGCGTTCGGCGCCGAAATCGGCGGCCGACAGCGGCGTCGCCACCAGAAGCGGCACTGCGGCAAGAATTGCCCTTGCGGATGTCGTGGTCGGGTTCATCGCTGCGTCCTCCGGGACCGGTTGCTGATGAGCGGCGTCATGGCTGCCGCAGGTGAAACCGGGATGACAGCGCGGTGACGCTTCGATGATGCGGCTGGATTGGCCACCGGGCAAAAGGTTTCCGGTCTGCCCCGGGATCGTTCGGGGGAAAATTCGCCGGGCAGCGATGCGGCCACCACAAGGCCCTTGCGTCGTTCCTCGACAGGCCACCTGCTGCCCGGACCGCGACGTGCTGCGGCCCGGGCGGGTGCGCGATCAATCCGCGGCAGGGCAGATGCCCGCCCGCCGTGACCGGGATGTTTCGCCGAAAGGTGACGGGCCGATGATCGATCCTTCCCCAGCATCGGGAACCTTTTGCCAGGGCCGGGCCTGGCAGGCTGCTGAAGACGTCACGCATCCAGCCGTTTTCAACCACCAGATCGGATAACCGTTCCTCGCCACGCCCCCCCACAATCTCGGGCCCGGGCGACCAGCCCGGGCCGCGCCCGACCCTCCCGGCGGGAGGGCGCATGGCAATGGCGCAAATGGCGCAACGGTTGGAACGACTTGGCAGGCATAAAGCACCGCAGCCCCAGCGTCCCAAAGCGCCCCCCCAGGGTCGGGCGCGTTCCTCGGCGCAGGCATCAGATGGCGAGACAGGAAAAGTTTCCTCGCCGGACGCTGGCCGAGTTTCTTTTTCAGCGGCCCGCTCAGACCATGCCGAGTGCTGCCTTGTACATCTCCAGCACCGCCTCTTCCTCGGCCAGGTCGTCCTTGTCGCGCTTGCGCATCGCGATCACCTTGCGCAGGACCCTTGTGTCATAGCCGCGGCCCTTGGCCTCGGCCATCACCTCTTTCTGCTGGTCGGCGATATCCTTCCGTTCGGCCTCCAGATGCTCGTAACGCTCGATGAGCTGCCTCAGCTCGTCGGCGGCGACAGTATAGGTGGCGTCATCGGACATCGCGTTTCTCCTTCTCGCGGAACCGGTCCTGACTAGTCGCAAGCCCCCGCCCCTTCAAGCCCCCGCCCGAGGCGGCCCAGGGCGCCACCGCCCGCGCCGGGCTTGCCGTCGCGGCGGCTTCGGGTTAGGGCGAGCCTTGGGAAAACAGGGGTATGCGGGCCATGGGCTGGCTGATCTGGATCGGGGCGGCGGTGACGCTGGCAGGGCTTGCCGGGCTGATCTGGTGCATCCTGAAGGTGGCAGCGGCGCGGCGCGCGGGCCTTGACGACGCCGCCCTCAGGGCGCGGCTTCAGGCGGTGGTCGCGCTGAACCTCGGCGCGCTTCTGCTGTCGGCGCTGGGGCTGATGCTGGTGGTCGCGGGGATCCTGCTGGGCTGAGCCCGCCCCGCAAGGCCCCGGCGCTAGCCGCCGGGCCGTGTTCGCATGTTGTCGGGCAGCCAGGTCGCAAGTTCGGGAAAGACGATCAGCACGAAGACCATCACCACCATGATCAGGAACATCGGAAAGGCGGCGCGGGCGATGAAGCCCATCTCGTGCCGGGTCATGCCTTGCAGCACGAAGAGGTTGAAGCCGATCGGTGGGGTGATCTGCGCCATCTCGACCACGACGACGATGAAGATGCCGAACCAGATGATGTCGATCCCGGCTTGACGGATCATCGGCTCGACCACCGCGATGGTCAGCACCACCGAGGAGATGCCGTCGAGGAACATGCCGATGACGATGTAGAAGGCCAGAAGCGCCATCAACAGCTGGAACTTGGTCAGGCCGAGCGAGCCGATCCAGGTCGCCAGCGCCCGCGGCAGGCCGGTGAAGCCCATCGACAGCGACAGGAACGACGCCCCGGCAAGGATGAGCGCGATCATCGCCGAGGTCCGCACCGCGCCCATCAGGCTGTCGCCCAGCGTCGTGACACTGAGCGAGCCCTGCGCGAAGGCCAGCACCATGGCGCCGAGAACCCCGAAGGCCGCCGCCTCGGTCGCGGTGGCAAAGCCGAGATACATCGAGCCGATGACCAGCGCGATCAGCATCAGCACCGGGATCAGGAAGCGCGAGTTGGCCAGCTTGGCGCCAAGGCTCATCGCCGGATCGGGATCGGGGTGGTAATCGGGCGAGAACCGCGACCAGACCGCGATATAGCCCATGAACATCGCCGCCAGCACCAGCCCCGGCAGAATCCCGGCGATGAACAGCTTGGTGATCGATTCGTTGATGGTGACGCCGTAGACGATCAGCGTCAGCGAGGGCGGGATCATCAGCCCCAGCGTCGCCGCCCCGGCAAGCGTGCCGATCACCATCTTCTCGGGGTAGTTGCGGCGCAGAAGTTCCGGGATCGACATCTTGCCAACGGTTGTCAACGTCGCCGCGGAAGACCCTGACACCGCGGCAAAAACCGTGCAGCCAACGACATTGGTATGCAAAAGCCCGCCCGGCAGCCGCGCCATCCAGGGGCTGAGGCCGCGAAACATGTCCTCGGACAATCGGGTGCGAAAAAGGATCTCTCCCATCCAGATGAACAGCGGCAGCGCCGTCAAGGACCAGGACGAGGCCGAGCGCCAGATCGTCGTCATCATCGCATCGCCGACCGGGCGGGTGGTGAACAGCTCCATCCCGACGAAGGCGACGCCAAGCAGCGCCAGCCCGATCCAGACGCCGGAGCCGAGCAGCAGGAAGAGGACGAAGAGAAAGACCGCGAGCGGCCAGAATTCAGCGATCATGGCCGGCCTCGACAGGATGGCCCGACCGTTCGGACGGGTCGGGGATGATGTTGTCGCGGCCGTGCCGGAGCAGCGCCAGCAGGTTGTCGGCGAACGCCAGCGCCAGCAGGGCGGCACCGAAGGCCATCGGCAGTTGCACGATCCAGAGTGCCGTCGCGTCCTGCCCCTGGCTGACATCGCCAAGCTTGCGCGACCACCAGACCAGCCGCGCCGCGTAGAAGGCGAGATAGCCGGCCGCGAGGGTCGCCACCGACAGGCACCACAACTCGCCCCAGAACCGGTGCCGGCCAAGCGCCGACAGTGCCAGGCTTACACGGATATGGGCGCCACGGTTCAGCGCATGGGCGAAGGCCAGGAACGAGGCCGAGGCCATCAGGTAGCCGGCATATTCGGCCGATCCGGGGAAGGTGACGGCAGACCAGCGCGCCACCATCTGCGCGACGATGACGCCGAGCATCGCCACCAGACAGGCAGCAGACAGCGCCGCGCTGGCATCGAAAAGCCGGTCGATCGCCCGGCGCGGCGCGCCGAATCGCTGCACTTCGTTCATGTCGATCTCCGCCGAAGGGGGCGGGCCGCGCCGGTGGCGCGGCCCTCAGGATCGCTCAGTTGGCGCCGTAGGCGTCAAGGATCGCCTTGCCGGTATCGCCGGCCTGCTCCACCCATTCCGCCGCCATCGTCGCGCCGAAGCCCTTCAGCCCTTCGGTCAGCGCCTCGGAGGGGCCGGACACGGTCATGCCGTTCTCGGCCAGCGTCACCAGATACTGGCTGGTCAGCTCCTGCGCCTTGGCCGCACCCGAGGCCGCCGCCTTGGCGCCGCAGTCCATCAGCGCCGCCTGCGCCGCCGCATCGAGCGCGTTGAATGCGTCCTTGTTGGCAAAGACCGTGTTGCGCGGCAGCCAGGCCTGCACGTCATAAAAATGCGTGAGGCTTTCCCAGACCTTGGAATCGACCCCGGTCGAGCCCGAGGAGATGAAGCTGTCGGCGACCCCGGTGGCCAGCGCCTGCGAAAGCTCCGCCGCCTCGATCTGCACCGGCACCATGCCGGCAAGCTCGGCGATCCGCGCGGTGGCGGCGTTGTAGGCGCGGAACTTGATGCCCTTCATGTCATCGGTCGAATTGACCTCTTTCTTGAAGTAGAAGCCCTGCGGCGGCCAGGGCACGGCATAGATGTAGACCAGGTTCTGCGCGTCGAGGGCCGCCTTGATCGGCTCGCGCGCCGCCGCCGCCAGCGTGTCGGAAGCGGCGAAGGAGGTGGCGAGGAAGGGCACCGAATCGATGCCGAAAAGTGGGTTCTCGTTGGCATGGGCCGACAACAGCCGCTCGCCGATCGGGGCCTGCCCGGTCTGCACCGCGCGCTTGATGTCGTTGCCCGAGAAAAGCGAGCCGCCGGGATGGACGGTAATCTCCAGCGCCCCGCCGCTTGCCTCGCCGACACAGGCGGCAAAGGCCGCGCCGTTTTCCGAGTGATAGTTGCTGGCCGGATAGGCCATCGGCATGTCCCAGGTCTCGGCTCCGGCGGTGCCGGCCGCGGCCATCAGGGCAGCGGTCGTCAGGTAGCGTATGGTCATTGTCGTCCTCCCGTTTGCGTCGGCTTTTCTTCTTCGGCGTTTTCGCGTCCTCAGTGAAACCGCGAAGGGGCATAGGGCGCAAGGTCCAAGTTCGGCGCTCGGCCACAAATCAGGTCGGCAAGGATGCGGCCGGTCTTCGGCCCGCCGGTCAGGCCGACATGGTGATGGCCAAAGCCGGCATAGGCGCCGGCCGCACCGGGCAGCGCGCCTATCACCGGCACCGAATCCGCCGGCGCCGGCCGGTGGCCCATCCATTCCTCGGCATGATCCCAGGTCAGCCCCGGCATCGCGGCACGGATGTTCTTCAGCAAAAGCGCGAAGGGCGGGCGCGAGGGGCCGGCGGTCAGCCCGCCGAACTCGACGATGCCGGCCAGCCGCAGCCGGTCCGTCATCGGGGTCGCGACGAACTTGCCCGCCGCCACCATCGCCGCCGCCTTCGGCAGGATGCTGGCGCCGAAAAGATCGAGGTGATAGCCGCGCTCGGCCTCGAGCGGCGCCCGCAGGCCAAGCTGTCGCGCCAGCACCCCCGACCAGGCGCCGGCGCAAAGCACCAGCGCGTCGCAGGCGATGACCTCGGCCCCCTGCCCGCCCGGCGTGGCGATGCGCAGCCCGCTGACCCGCCCGGCCTCGATCACCGCCGCCTGCGCCTCGGCGCGGACCAGCCGCACGCCCAGCCCCTCGGCATGGGCGAACAGCTCGCGCAGATAGGCGCCCGGATCGTCGATCCGGCCATGCCCGCCCAGCCGCGCGGCAAAGCCGATCTGCGGGCCCCAGGCCGGATCGGCCTCGCGCAGCGCCGCACCCTCCAGTTCGTCCCAGCGAAAGCCGGCCTCGCGGCGCAGGGACCAGCCGAAGGCATCGCCGTCAAAATGCGCCCGGTCGCGGTAAAGGAAGCTGTAGTCGCAAGGCCGCACCCGCGCCGCCGCCGCAGTGCCCGCCGCCAGCGCCTGATGCTGGGCCAGGCTGTCGGCGATGATCGGGAAAAGCGCGCGTGCCGTCGCCCGGGTCCGGTCCGCGCGGGCCTCGGCCAGATAGCGCCAGAGCCAGGGCGCAAGGCGCGGCAGATAGGACCAGCGCAGGAACAGCGGCTGATCGGGGTCAAGCAGCATCCGCGGCGCCTTGGCCAGCAGCCCCGGCACCGTCACCGGCACGATCGAGGCCGAGGCCAGCACCCCGCCATTGCCGCCGCTCGCCCCCTCGCCCGGCCCGGCCCGGTCGATCAGCGTCACCCGCCGGCCGGCACGCGAAAGCCAGATCGCGGTGGCGACGCCGACGATGCCGGCGCCGATGATCAGGGCATGGCCGCCCTCGGGCAGCGGCCCGCCCGCCCCGCCCGGGCGATCCGCGCTCAGGCGATCCATTCGGATACCGGGGCGGCGGCCTCGTGCAGCGGTTGGGCGATCACGTCGATCAGGCTTGGCCCGTCATGGCCAAGCGCGCGCGCCATCACCCCGCGCAACTCGGCCGGATCGGCAACGGTCCAGGCGGCAAGGCCGAAGGCGCGGGCGACGGCGGCATGATCGGTGCGGGAAAAATCGACATTGTGAAAGCGCCTGCCGAAGCCCGCGCTCTGCCCGGCCTTGATCCAGCCGTAGCTGGCGTTGGAAAAGACGATCAGCGTCACCGGCAGTTTGTAGCGCATCAGCGTCTCCATCTCGCCGCAGCAAAAGCCGAAACTGCCGTCGCCCATCAGCGCCACGACGCGCGACGACGGCCGCCCGAAGGCCGCCCCGATCGCGGCGCCCAGCGCATAGCCCAGCGCGCCATGGGCGCGGTTGGTGATGAACTGCCGGCCCGGCCGGCGCCAGCGGTAATGGGCCGAGACATAGGGACAGGGCGTGCCCGGATCGGCGACGATGACCGCGTCGTCATCGGCGACATCGGCCAGGGCCGCGATCACCGCCTCGGGCCGGACCGGCCGCTCGGTGCTGGCGGCGAGCGGGGCGAAATCGGCCAGCTTCGCCGCCCAGGCCGCCGCCGCCCGGGCCGCACCGCCCGAGCCGGGCGCCGTCGCCCCGGCGTCAAGGCGGGCCGCCACCGCATCGCCCAGCGCAATGAGCGTCAGGCGCGCATCGGCGGCAATCGCCACCGCCACCGGGTAGTTGGCGCCGATCACCATCGGATCGCTGTCGATATGGATCACCGCGACACCCGGCGCCGGCACCCGCCAGCGCTCGGTGGTGACCGATCCGGCCCGGCAGCCGATGAAAAGCACCAGATCGGCCTCGGCGACCAGCGCCCGGGTCGCCGCCATCCCGCCATTGCTGCCCACCACCCCTGCCGCCAGCGGATCGGTCTCGGCGATCGCCCCCTGGCCCGAGACCGAGGTCGCCACCGGCAGATCAAGGAGCCGCGCCAGCCGCAAAAGTGCTGCCTCGGCCCCGGCCAGGACCGGACCGCCGCCACAGATCGCCACCGCCCGGCGCGCCGCCAGAAGCCGGTCCACCGCCTCGGCCAGCGCCTCGGGGTCGGGGGCCGCGGGTTCGGCGGGAAAGGTCCGGTGGCGCGGGTCGGCATGGATCAGCGCCTCGTCCAGCACGCCCTTCTGGGTGTCGAAGGGCAGCGCCAGATGCACCGCCCCCGGCCGCCCGGTGGTCATCGCGCGAAAGGCGCGCCGGACCATCGCCGGCAGTGCGTCAGCCCGGTCGATGCTGCCGTTCCACTTGGTCACGGGCGCGAACAGCGCGACCTGATCCAGTTCGGTCAGCGGATAGCGGCCGCGCGAGGTGGTGGCGACATCGCTGGTGATGGCCAGGATCGGCACCGCGCTTTCATTGGCCTCGACCACGCCGGGCAGGATATAGGTGGCGCCGCCGCCCGAGGGCCCCTCGCAGACGCCGGGCCGGCCGGTGACGCGGGCATAGCCGTCGGCCATGTAGCCGGCGTGGCGTTCATCCCGGGTCAGGATGTGATGGATGCCGGCGCCGGTCCGCGCCATCGCGTCATAGAAGGGCAAGGTGGTGTCGCCGCAAAGCCCGAAGACATGGCGCACCTCATAGGCCTGAAGCATCCTGACCAGTGCCTCGGCGCCGGTCATCCGGTTGCCGCCCTCTGCCGTCATCGCCCTGCCCCGCCCCCTGCACCGCCCTTGCCACCCCGGCCGCCATCTTGCGAAGCCGGCCAGCCCCGTGTCAAGCTGCGCCCCGGATCGGCGGCGCGGATCGGCGGGCGCGGATCGGGGGAGGATGCGATGATCGTGACGGGCGGCAAGGCGGTCTATGGCGCCGCGGTCGGGATATTGATGCTGGAGGCGCGGTTCCCGCGGATTCCCGGCGACATGGGCAATGCCCTGACCTGGCCCTTCCCGGTGCTCTACCGGGTGGTGCGCGACGCCTCGCCCGACCGGGTGGTGCGGCAGGGTGCGGCCGGGCTGACGGATGCCTTCATCGCCGCCGCCCGCGATCTGGTCGCCGACGGCGCCGACGGGATCACCACCAACTGCGGCTTCCTGTCGCTGATCCAGCAGGATCTGGCGGCGGCGGTCGGGGTGCCGGTCGCGACCTCGTCGCTGATGCAGGTCGCGATGGTCAACCGGCTCCTGCCGCCGGGCCGGCGGGCCGGGATCCTGACGGTCTCGGGGTCGAGCCTGACCGCGGCGCATCTCGCCGCCGCCGGGGTGCCCGAGGGCACGCCGGTCGGATCGACCGAGGGCGGGCGCGAGTTTACCCGGGTGCTTCTCGACAACGAGGATCGGCTGGATGTCGCGGCGGCGCGCGCCGACAATGTCGAGGCCGCCCGCGCGCTTCAGGCCCATCACCCCGACCTCGGCGCGATCGTTCTGGAATGCACCAACACGATCCCCTACGCTGCCGACATCCGCGCCGCGACCGGGCTGGCGACATTCTCGATGGAAAGCTTCGTCAGCTGGTTCCATGCCGGGCTGGTGCCGCGCCGATACCCGCCGGGCTGACCGGCCGGGCCGAAACCCGCAAGCCATCAACGAAAAGGGACAGCAGATGAAGACGATCAAGGGACCGGCGCTGTTTCTGGCGCAATTCGCCGGCGATGACGCACCTTTCGACAGCTGGCCGGCGATCACCCGCTGGGCGGCGGACTGCGGCTATCTCGGGGTGCAGGTGCCAAGCTGGGACGCGCGGCTTTTCGATCTTGATCTTGCTGCGACATCAAGGGATTACTGTGACGAGTTCAAGGGAATTGCGCAAGCGGCCGGGGTCGTTGTGACCGAGCTTTCGACCCATCTTCAGGGTCAGCTGGTC
The DNA here is from genome assembly GCA_002841115.1 of Alphaproteobacteria bacterium HGW-Alphaproteobacteria-6. Lineage (GTDB taxonomy): Bacteria > Pseudomonadota > Alphaproteobacteria > Rhodobacterales > Rhodobacteraceae > Albidovulum. Next base: position 10,213 of record PHEC01000116.1, read on the forward strand.
GCGGTCCACCCGGCCTATGACGCGGCTTTCGACGGCTTTGCAGCGCCTTCCGTGCGCGCCGATCCCGCCGCCCGGCAGGTCTGGGCGGTGGAGCAGGTGAAAAAGGCGCTGAGTGCCTCGGCCAACCTCGGGCTGAGCGCGCAGGCGACCTTTTCCGGCGCGCTGGCCTGGCCCTATGTCTACCCCTGGCCGCAGCGCCCGGCCGGGCTGATCGAGACGGCGTTTGACGAACTGGCGGCG
>PHEC01000117.1 GCA_002841115.1 Alphaproteobacteria bacterium HGW-Alphaproteobacteria-6
CGATATTGACCAGGGGCAGGCCCTTTTCACGCGCCGCCAGCGCCGCCGGCATCCATTCGACGGTGACATCGGCGCCACCACCGGCGATCACCTGGGTCGGTGCGATATCGGGTCCGCCCGGCTTGATCGTGACGTTCAGCCCCTCTTCCTCGTAGAACCCCTGGTCGAGCGCGACGTAATAGCCGGCGAACTGGGACTGGGTCACCCATTTCAGTTGCAGGGTCACATCGTCGGCGGCCCAGGCGCCGCCCGAAGTCAGACCCAGGGTTGCGGCCGAAATCAGCAGTCTCTTCATCGTGATAACCTCCATGTTGTCGTCATCGCCCTCTCTGCGAAGGGTGCCAGAAGGTGACGGCGCGTTCCACCGCCGCCACCAAACCATAAAAGGCCGAACCGGCCAGCGCCGCCACCGCGATCTCGGCCCAGACCAGATCCAGCGCCAGCTGGCCGACCGCGGTCGAGATGCGAAACCCCATGCCGCGGGTCGGCGAGCCGAAGAACTCGGCCACGATAGCGCCGATCAGCGCCAGTGTCGTGGCAATCTTCAGCCCGTTGAAGATGAATGGCATCGCCGCCGGCAGCCGCAGCTTGAACAGCGCCTGGCCGTAGCTTGCCCCCCAGGTCGCCATCTGGTCGCGGCTCAGCCGGTCGGTCGCCGCCAGCCCGGCGACGGTGTTGACCAGAACCGGGAAGAAGACCATCACCACCACCACCGCCGCCTTCGACTGCCAGTCGAAACCGAACCACATCACCAGGATCGGCGCGATGCCGACCACCGGCAGGGCGGCGACGAAATTGCCGACCGGCAAGAGCCCGCGCTGCAGGAAGGCCGAACGGTCGATGGCCACCGCGGTCAGGACCGCCGCCGCGCAGCCGATGACGTAACCCGACAGCGCACCTTTCAGGATGGTCTGGACGAAATCGCCCCAGAGGATCGGCAGCGATCCGGTCAGCGTGCCCCAGATCGCCGAGGGTGCCGGCAGGATCACCCCCGGCACCGCGAAGCCGCGAACCGTGCCTTCCCACAGGACCAGAAGCGTGATCCCGAACAGCGCCGGCACCGCCAGACGCGCCGCACCCCGCCCGCCGGCCCGCGCCGCCAGCCGCAGATTGAGCGCCCAGGCCGCCAGCCAGAACAGGATTGCGCCCCAGAACCAGCTCACCGCCCCATCCCCATCCGGGCCAGCGCCAGCCGCTCGACCAGCGCGATGATCGCGACCAGACCGGCGGCCAGCGTCGCGGCCATGAAAAGAGCGGCCCATATCTGCACGGTCTGGCCGTAATAGCTGCCCTGCAACAGCCGCGCCCCCAGCCCCGCCACCGCCCCCGAAGGCAGTTCGGCGACAATCGTGCCGACCACCGAGGCCGCCACCGCGACCTTGAGCGAGGCGAAAAGATAGGGCATCGCCGCCGGCAGCCGCAGCTTGATCAGGGTATCCAGCGCCGAGGCATTGTAGGTCCGCAGCAGGTCAAGCTGCATCGCATCGGGGCTGCGCAGCCCCTTGACCATCCCCACCACCACCGGAAAGAAGGTCAGATAGGCGGCGATCACCGCCTTGGCGATCAAGGGCGGCAGGTTCATCGGCGGCCCGCCGAGAACCACGATCACCATCGGCGCAATCGCCAGGATCGGCACCGTCTGGCTGGCGATCGCCCAGGGCATCACCGACAGGTCCATCGCGCGGCTGTGAACGATCCCGACCGCCAGCGCGATCCCCGCCGCGGTGCCGATGGCAAAGCCCAGCATCGTCGCCGACAGCGTGATCCAGCCATGCCAGACCAGGCTGCGCTTCGAGGTGATGCGCTGGCCCATGACCCCGTCCCACAGCCCCTTGGCGACCTGATGCGGCGCCGGCAGCACCGGGCGCTCCTGCATCATCGTGTCGGCCACCACCCCGGTCAGGCTCACCTCGACCCCGACCCGCGCTGCCTGGTCATGGGTCCACTGGCTGTTGAGCCAGACAGAGCCGCCATACCAGAGCGCCACGATGGCGGCGACAACGGTCAGGACCGGCACCAGAGCCCTCATCCCCGCCCGCCTTTCACCCTGGCCGAAATACCTTCGGGGGGCGCCCCGGACCTGCTCCGGGGCCGGGGGGCAGACAGCCCCCCGCGACCGCGCCGCAAACCCGGCGCCACCGGCAGGCACCTCGCCTTTTCCCCGCCCGCCGGCCGCGCCCCCTCAGATCTCATCGCCATGCCCCTGCCGCAGCCCCTCGCGCACCCGGTGCGCGATGGCGATGAACTCGGCCGTGTCGCGGATATCGAGCGGGCGCTCGCGCGGCAACGTCGACTCGATCACATCGGTGATCCGCCCCGGACGGGGCGACATCACCACGATCTTCGTCGACAGATAGACCGCCTCGGGGATCGAATGGGTGACAAACCCGATGGTCTTTTCGGTCCGCGCCCAAAGCTTCAGGAGTTCCTCGTTCAGCCGGTCGCGGACGATCTCGTCCAGCGCCCCGAAAGGCTCGTCCATCAACAGGATATCGGCATCGAAGGCCAAGGCCCGGGCGATCGAGGCGCGCTGCTGCATGCCGCCCGACAACTGCCAGGGAAACTTCTTGCCGAAGTCCTGAAGATCGACCAGCGACAGCACTTTTCGAACCCGCGCCTCGCGTTCCTTGCGCGAAAACCCCATGATCTCCAGCGGCAGTTTCACATTTCCCGCAATCGTCCGCCACGGGTAAAGCCCGGCCGCCTGAAAGACATAGCCATAGGCCCGTGCCTGCCGCGCCGCATCCGGCGTCATGCCGTTGACGCTCAGCGTGCCTTCGCTCGGATGCTCCAGCGCCGCGATGGCACGCAGCAAGGTGGTCTTGCCACAGCCCGACGGCCCGATGAAACTGACGAACTCGCCCTTGCCGATCACCAGGCTCACGTCCTTCAGCGCATGGACCGGCCCGTCGCCGGTCTGAAAGGTCAGCCCGACGCCCCGCGCCTCGATCACCGGTGTCGCGGCCGCGTTATCCTTCACCTCACACCCCGCTCGCCGGAATGCCCGACCGGCGCACCGGGCGGGGCGCGGTCAGCGCCTTCCAGGACGTGAGCGCCCGATTGACCGGGTTCCCCGCCTCGCGCGCCACGAACTGCCCGTGTCCCTCGCGGGTCTCGACCCGGCCATCGTTCACCGCCACCTGTCCGCGCGTCAGCGTATAGCGCGGCAGGCCCTTGACCTTGTGGCCCTCGAAGACGTTGTAGTCGATCGCCGATTGCTGCGACTTCGCCGAGATCGTCTTTTCCCGCTCCGGGTCCCAGACCACGATATCGGCATCGGCGCCGACCAGGATCGCGCCCTTCTTCGGATAGCAGTTCAATATCTTGGCGATGTTGGTCGAGGTGACCGCGACAAACTCGTTCATCGTCAGCCGCCCGGTCGCCACCCCGTGGGTCCAGAGCATCGGCATCCGGTCCTCAAGGCCCCCCGTCCCGTTCGGGATCCTGGTGAAGTCCCCCACCCCGAAACGCTTCTGCGCGGTGGTGAAGGCGCAATGATCGGTGGCCACCACCGACAGCGACCCCGATTGCAACCCGGCCCAGAGGCTCTCCTGATGCTTCTTGTTGCGGAAGGGCGGTGACATCACCCGGCGGGCGGCATGGTCCCAGTCGGGGTTGGAATACTCGGACTCGTCCAGCGTCAGATGCTGGATCAGCGGCTCGCCCCAGACCCGCTTGCCGGCCATCCGCGCCCGGCGGATCGCCTCATGCGCCTCCTCGCAGGAGGTATGGACGACGTAAAGCGGCACGCCCGCCATGTCGGCGATCATGATCGCGCGGTTGGTCGCCTCGCCCTCGACCTGTGGCGGGCGCGAATAGGCATGCGCCTCGGGCCCGGTATTGCCCTCGGCCATCAGCCGCGCCTGCAATTCCGCCACCACATCGCCGTTCTCGGCATGGACAAGTGCGATCCCGCCCAACTCCCCGAGCCGGCGGAACGAGGCGAACAACTCGTCGTCATTGACCATCAGCGCGCCTTTGTAGGCGAGGAAATGCTTGAAGGTGGTAATGCCCTCTTCTTCGATCACCACCTTCATCTCGTCAAAGACCTGCTCGCCCCACCAGGTCACCGCCATGTGGTAGGAATAATCGCAGCTCGCCCGGCCCGACTTGTTGTGCCACATCTTCTTGGCGTCGATCAGACCCTGCCCCTGTCCCGGCAACACGAAATCGACGACCATCGTGGTGCCGCCCGCCAGCGCCGCGCGGGTGCCGGATTCGAAATCGTCGGTGGAATAGGTGCCCATGAAGGGCATCTCCAGATGCGTATGCGGGTCGATCCCGCCCGGCATCACATAACAGCCGGTCGCGTCCAGCACCGTGTCGCCCTTCAGCCCCGCGCCGATGGCGGCGATCCGGCCGCCCTCGATCAGCACGTCGGCCTTGTAGGTCAGATCGGCGGTGACGATGGTGCCGTTCCTGATGACTGTGGTCATGTGACCTCTCCCTGATTTCCCTCGGGCCCGTCCGTGGCCCGATTTCATCTTGGCTGAAATACCTCGGGGGTCCGGGGGCGGCGCCCCCGGCCTCGCCTCACCCCACGACCTCCGCCGTCTCCAGGACCGCGTGCAGCAGAACATCCGTCCCCGCCGCCGCCCATTCCGGCGTGATCTCCTCGGCCTCGTTATGCGAAAGCCCGTCGACGCAGGGGCACATGATCATCGCGGTCGGCGCCACCCGGTTGATCCAGCAGGCATCGTGGCCGGCGCCCGAGACGATGTCCATATGAGAAAGCCCAAGCTTTTCCGCCGCCCCCCGCACCGCCTTCACGCAGGTCTCGTCGAAGGCGGGCGGGTCGAACTGGCCGGAGATCCCTGCGGCGAACTTCACCCCGACCTCGGCGGCAAGCCCTGGTGCTGTGGCGTAGAACTCCGCCACCATCGCCTCCAGCGTCTCCAGCACATGGGAGCGGAAATCGACGGTGAAGACGATCTTTTCGGGGATGATGTTGCGGCTGTTGGGGTAGACGTCGACATGGCCGATCGCGCCCACCGCGTTCGGCTGATACTGCATGGCGATCTCGTGGACCAGATCGATCATCCGGGCAAGCCCGCGCCCGGCGTTGCGGCGCAGATACATCGGGGTCGAGCCGGTATGGCTGCCCTTGCCGGTCAGCGTGCATTCGATCCAGCGCAGGCCCTGCCCGTGGGTGACGACGCCGATCGCCTTGCCCTCGGCCTCCAGAATCGGGCCCTGCTCGATATGCAGCTCGAACATCGCATGCATCTTGCGCGCCCCGACCTTCTCGGTCCCCTTCCAGCCGATCCGCTCCAGCTCGTCGCCGAAGCGCAGGCCCTTGGCGTCGCGCCGGTCATAGGCAAAGCCCTGGTCGATGACCCCGGCGAAGACCCCGCTCGCCAGCATCGCCGGGGCAAAGCGCGTGCCTTCCTCGTTGGTCCAGTTGACCACCACGATCGGGTGCCTGGTCTTCACGCCAAGGTCGTTCAGCGTGCGCACCACCTCCAGGGCACCCAGAACGCCGAGCACGCCGTCATACTTGCCCCCCGTCGGCTGGGTGTCGAGATGGCTGCCCATGCAGACCGGGGCCGCGTCCGGGTCCTCGCCCGGCCGCGTCGCGAACATGCTGCCCATCTCGTCGACGCCCATCGTCAGGCCGGCCGCCTCGCACCATTTCTGGAAAAGCGCGCGCCCCTCGCCGTCGGCATCGGTCAGGGTCTGGCGGTTGTTGCCGCCCGCGATCCCCGGGCCGATCTGCGACATCTCCATCAGCGCGTCCCAAAGGCGTGCTGCATTGATCCTGAGGTTCTCTCCGGCTCCGGGCATCTCGTCCTCCTGTCGGTCCCGCCGCCGGGGTCTTGATGCCCCTTGCGACGACTCGTTTTCTGACCGTATGGTCAATCTTGAGACCAGCACAACCTGACCAAGCGGTCAATGAAAATCTCGTGACGACATGACAGCGCCCGAACGCCTGAGCAAACGCGACGCGATCCGCCGCGAAAACGAGCGGCTGATCCTCTCGGCCGCCGAAAAGGTCTTTGCCGAGGCCGGCTTCGGCGGCGCCACCATGCAGCTGATTGCCGACATGGCCGGCCTGCCCAAGGCCAACCTGCATTACTACTTCGCCACCAAGGAGGAACTTTACCGCCGCGTCGTGCAGGAGATCTTCGAGATCTGGCTGCACGCCGCCGACAGCTTCGACAATGCCCCCGACCCGGCCACCGGCATCGGCGCCTATATCGACGCCAAGATGGACATCTCGCGGCGCCATCCGCATGGCTCCAAGGTCTGGGCATCCGAGGTGATGCACGGCGCGCCGGTGATCCAGGACTATCTGGAAACCACGCTGCGCGACTGGACCGAGGGCCGGGCGAAGGTGATCGAGGCCTGGATCGACGCCGGCCTGATGGACCCGGTCGATCCGCGCCACCTTCTCTACATGCTCTGGGCGACGACCCAGCATTACGCCGATTTCGGCCACCAGATCGAGACGCTGAACGGCGGCCGGCCGCTCAGCGACCGGCAATGGGCCGCCGCCAAGCAAAGCGTCAAGGCGATCATCCTGAAGGGGATCGGCGCCGCCTGAGTGCCGCGCCGCCCGCGATCAGGCCGGCTTGTGGTGGCGCGCGTCCAGCGCGTCGATCGCGGCGACATTGCCGGCGCTGCGGCCTTCGGGGTCGAAGTGCTCGGCAAGGTAGGCATCGGCGATCGCCTTGGCCAGTTCCGTCCCGATCACCCGCGCCCCCATGGTGATGATCTGGGCGTTGTTCGACAGCGCCGCGCGGCTCGCCGAATAGGTGTCATGGCACAGCGCCGCGCGGATCCCCGGCACCTTGTTGGCCGAGATCGAGACCCCGATCCCGGTGCCGCAGACCAGGATCGCCCGGTCATGCGCGCCCCGGGCCACCGCCTCGGCGACCCGCGCGGCCAGATCGGCATAGAACTCGTCGCCCCCGGCCGGCGGCGCGGACATCTCGACGACGTTGAAACGGTCCTTCAGGTGCTCGGCCAGCTGGCGCGCCAGCCCGGCCCCGGCACTGTCACCGGCAATCGCGATCTTCATGGCTGTGTCCTTTCGTTGCAAGGGATGGGGGCCGCGTCACAGGACCGCGCCGACGCGGGCAAGGATGTCGCGGTAGCCGGCCACATCCCAGGCCGACCGGCCGATGAACAGCCCGTCGACATGCGGGCAGCCGGCCAGATCGGCGCAATTGCCGGGGTTGACCGAGCCGCCGTAAAGGCAGGGGATGCGCCGGCCGAGGATGTCGCCGGCGACGGCGATGATCGCGGCCTGACGGGCATCGGCATAATCGGCACTGGCCGGGGTGCCGCCCGCGCCGATCGCCCAGACCGGCTCGTAGGCCAGCAGGATCGGGGCGTCGCGCTGATCGGCGCCGATCCGGGCCAGCGCGCCCTGCACCTCGGCGGCCAGCACCGCATCGGCGCGCCCGCCCTCGCGGTCGGCCAGGGTCTCGCCGATGCAGACCAGCGGGATCAGCCCGTGGCGCAGCGCCGCGGCGACCTTCAGGCCGACCGTCTCGTCGGTCTCGGCGAAATGGGCGCGCCGTTCGGAATGGCCCAGTTCGACCAGGTCAAGCCCGCAATCGACCAGCATCGGCGCCGAGATCTCGCCGGTCCAGGCGCCGGCATCGTCCCAGTGCATGTTCTGCGCGCCGACCAGGACATCGCTGCCCACCAGCATCGCCTTGACCTCTCGCAAGACGGTGAAGGGCGGGATGACGAAGTGCTGGATCCGCGGATCGCCCTGCGCCGGCAGGCCGCCGGCAAAGGCCCGCGCCTCGGCCAGGGTCTTGTTCATCTTCCAGCTGGTGCCGACCCAGAAGGGTTGCGTCATGATGCGGGCTCCTCGGTGGCGATGATCAGCCGGGTGCCGGCCTCTTCCAGGGCGTCGGCATGGGGCGGCGCCGGTGCGGCGCCGGTGATCACCGCCGCGAACTCGCCAAGATCGGCCAGGTGATGCAGCGCGCTGCGGCCGAACTTGCTCTGGTCGGCCAGAAGACAGGCGCGGCCCGCGGCGCGGATCATCTGCCGCTTGGTCCGCGTCACCGCGTCATCCATGTGATAGCAGGCGCCGCCCAGGATCGCCGGGGTCGAGACAAAGGCGATATCGGCGCGCAGCCGCGCCAGCGCCTCTTCCGCAATCACCCCGAAAAAGCCGTTGAACTTGCGCGAATAGGCCCCGCCCAGCGCCAGCAGGGTGACGCCCGGCGCGCCGGCCAGGGTGTTGATCGCAGCAAGGTTGTTGGTGATCACCGTCAGGTCGCGCCGCCGCGCCAGCATCTCGGCCAGGATCGCGGCGGTGCTGCCGTCGTTGATCAGCACCGTCATCCCCGGCTCGACCAGGCCGGCGGCGGCATGGGCGATGCGGGCCTTCTCCGGCCGGTCGCGGCGCTCGCGAAAACGGTAGTCGGCCTCGAACTGCAGGCTCGACTCGATCGTCGCGCCGCCGCGCAGCTTGCGCAGCATGCCGGCTGCGGCAAGATCGTCCAGATCGCGGTGGATGGTCATCTTCGACACGCCGAACTGCCGCGCCAGATCATCAAGCGCCACGGTCCCCGCCTCGATCAGCCGGTCGATGATCTGTTGTCGGCGGTCCTGCAGCTTCATCGCATCCCTCTGCCCCGGCCCGACACTGGCCGGAGGGCTTACAGAAATCAAGCAATTTTTGTGATATCTATAATCTCTATTGTGACAATTGGGATTCTGGCCTACAGCGGGGCGAACCAGAAAGGACCACGCATGAAATTCTTTGCCGATACCGCCGTTGTTGCCGAAATCGCCGAGCTTGACCGCTATGGCCTGCTTGACGGGGTCACCACAAATCCCAGCCTGATCGCCAAATCCGGGCGTGATTTCAAAGAGGTGATCGCCGAGATCTGCGCGATGATCAGCGGGCCGGTGTCGGCCGAGGTCGCCGCGATGCAGTTCGACGGCATGGTCGCCGAGGGCGAGCATCTGGCAAGGATCGCCGGCAACGTGGTGATCAAGCTGCCGCTGACGCTGGACGGGCTGCGCGCCTGCCGGCATTTTTCCGGCAAAGGTATCAAGACGAATGTGACATTGTGCTTTTCGGCCAACCAGGCGCTTCTGGCGGCCAAGGCCGGGGCGACCTATGTCTCGCCCTTCGTCGGGCGGCTGGACGACATCGCCATCGACGGCATGGACCTGATCCGCGACATCCGCCAGATCTACGACAACTACGGCTTTGCCACGCAGATCCTCGCCGCCTCGGTGCGCAATGCCAACCATGTCCGGTGGGCGGCGCTGGCCGGGGCCGATGTGGCGACGGTGCCGGCCTCGGTGATCAAGGGGCTGGCCAGCCATGTGCTGACCGACAAGGGGCTGGAGCAGTTCGCCAGGGACTGGGCGGCAACCGGGCAGTCGATCCTGTAGCGCTGAGGCGCCGCGGGTCTCAGCCATTCAGGTCGCTCGCGCCGCTGTCGACATGGGGCGCCCAGAAGGCCACCGATTCGGCGATCTGGTCGATCACCGCGCGGTCGTCAGGCTCGCGCTCCTTGAACGACAGTTCCAGGCAGATCTCGTTGTCCTGCCCGCCGCCGGCGCGCAAGGCCGCCAGCAGCGGCTCGGGCCGGATCCTGCCCTTCGCGTTGAAGGCGGCGGTGAAGGGGCGGTGGCCGCCCTTGTCCATCAGGCTTTGCTTGATGTGGATGATCGGGCTGAGGCGCGGCACCGCACGGGCCCAGGCATAGGGGTCGTTATCGGCCGGATCGGGGCTGGTGACGTCGCCGTGGTCGATATCGGCCATCATCCACATCGGCACCGCCATGCCGGCCGCACTCAGCCGCGCCTGCAGGGCGAGGGCGGCCGGGATCGTCTCGCCGAACTCGCGCGCAACGCTCATCGGCTCCCAGAAGACATGCGACAGGCCGGCCGCCTTCGCGTGTTCGGCGACCTCGGCCCAGGCCTCGATCGCGGCGCCGGTCAGCGCCGCGCGCCGCACCGGGTCGTCGTGATCGCGGAAGGTGAGGATCGCGAACTGGGTGCCGATCGCGCGGCCGCCAAGGTCGGCGATGATATCGGCGAAGGTCTTGAACCAGGCGATGTGGTGGCGCCTGACCGCCGCGTCCGGGTGGCCGAAATGGTTGAGCCGCCCGTAGGGCCCGGTCATGCCGCTGGTCACCCGGACCCCGGTGCGCGCGCAGGCCGCCGCCATAGCGCGGGTCAGCCGGCGGATCACCGGGGCCGGCCAGTCCGGGTTGATGAACTCATGGGTCAGTTGCAGGTCGCGGATCCGCAACCGCCGGGCCACGGTGTCGATCAGGTCATCGGGCTCGGCGAAGCGGTTGACCAGCGGATTGGTGTTCAGCGAGAGGGTGAAGGCCATGGCTGCTCCTCGGGCGCAGGGTCGGGGGCTGGGTCGGGGGCTGGGTCGGGGGCTGGGTCGGGGGCTGGGTCGG
>PHEC01000118.1 GCA_002841115.1 Alphaproteobacteria bacterium HGW-Alphaproteobacteria-6
CCTGATCGTGGCGCGGCCCTTCGGCGCCGGCGGGCTGTCGGTCGGGCTGGTGGCAGCACTTCTCTGCGCGCTCGGCTTTGCCGGCTCGGCGATCATCACCAAGAGGCTGACCCGGGTGGTGACGATCACCTGCATCCTCTTCTGGCTGGCGGTGATGCAATCGGCGCTGGGGCTCTTTTTTGCCGCGATCGACGGGGCGGTGGCGCTGCCGCCGCCGGCGGCGCTGCCCTGGGTCGCGGTGATGGGTCTTGGCGGGCTTGGTGCGCATTTCTGCCTGACCAAGGCGCTCAGCCTGGCACCGGCCTCGGTGGTCACGCCGATCGACTTCCTGCGCCTGCCGCTGATCGCCGTGGTCGGCATGGCGCTTTACGGCGAATCGCTCGATCTGTGGGTTCTGGCCGGTGGTGCGGTGATCTTTGCCGCCAACTGGGCCAATATCGCCGCGGAAAACCGTGACCGGCGGACCATAACGCCTTTGTGAATTATTTACGACGCCACGTCATTCATTGACGCATCGGCGCGCCGGTTCCTACACGGGATCACGAATAATAACATACACGTTAGGGATGAGGACTATGGAACGTGTCATACTTGCGGCGGGTGCCCTTGCCTTGGGCACCTCGGTCGCGATCCTGTTCGAGAAGGGCACCTATGCCGAGATCTCGGCCGCGCGGGTCAGCCCGCATGTCTCGGGCTCTTCGCTGGTGCCGGCGCTCGGCACCAGGTCGGGCGACCTGTCGCCGGGCTACAATTCCTGGGGCGGCGGCTACAAGCAGTCCTTCAACGACCGCATCTCGGCGGCGCTGATCTTCGATCAGCCGCTGGGGGCCGATGTCGATTACGCCCCGAACATCAACTACTTCCTGGCCGGCACCACGGCGATCCTCGACACCAGCGCCTTCACCGGCCTGGTGAAATACACCATGCCGCAGAACATCAGCCTCTATGGCGGGGTGCGCTATCAGGTGATGAAGGCCGAGGCGGTGATCCCCTTTGTCGCCGGCTATGACGGGCGCGCCGAACGCGACGGCGGCTTTGGCTATGTCCTCGGCGCGGCCTACGAGAAACCCGAGATCGCGCTCAGGGTCGCGGTGACCTACAACTCGAAGATCAAGCACAAGATGGACACCCGCGAGAGTTTCTCGGCCGGCCAGCTTGCCGGCGCGGTCTTCAACTCGGTCACCGAAAGCGAGACGCCGGAATCGGTCAATATCGAGTTCCAGACCGGGGTGGCGCCCGACACGCTGGTCTTCGGCTCGGTGCGCTGGGTGCACTGGACCGGCTTCGACATCTCGCCGGTCGGCTATGGCCTGGCGACCGGCGGCCAGGCGATCCTGTCCTATGACGCCAATTCCACCACCTACACGCTGGGCGTCGGGCGCAAGTTCAACGACACCTGGTCGGGCGCCTTCACGCTCGCCTTCGAGGAGCCGAGCGACAGTGACGGCTTTTCGTCGAACCTCGGGCCGACCGACGGGTTCTGGAGCGCCGGCATCGGTGGCAGCTATACCCACGAGAACATGAAGATCAGCGCCGGCATCCGCTATGTCTTCATCGGCGACACCAATACCAGGGTCGGCGCCGCGGCGCCTGCAACCAAGTTCGACGACAACTACGCGATCGCGGCCGGCTTCAAGATCGGCTATTACTTCTGATCGCACCGGACCGGCTTTCCGGACGGCCCCGCAACCTGCGGGGCCGTTTTAATGCGCCCGATTGCGCAGGGTCCGGGTGGCGGCCGAAAATGAAACTCGGCCAGTGTCCGGCGAGGAAACTTTCCTGCCCCGCCATCCGATCCCGGCACCAAGGGATGCGCCCGACCCTGGGGGGCGCTTTGCCACGCCGGGGTTGCGGTGCTTTATCGCAGCCAAATCATTCCAGGCGTCGAGCAATCCGCGACAGTGCCATGCGCCCTCCCGCCGGGAGGGTCGGGCTCTGGCCCGGGCTGGTCGCCCGGGCCAGAGATTGTGGGAAACGTGGCGCGGAACAGGTTTCCGAATGCGCAGGGTCCGGGTGGCGGCCGGCCGCGTCCCGGCCTAGGGTCCGGTGATGAGCGCCGCCCTGCCACAGCTTTCCCCCGCGCCCCAGCAACGCCTTGACGCGAAGGCCTGGGGCCTGCTTTTGCTTCTGTCGGCGATCTGGGGCGCGTCCTTCCTGTCGAACCGCGCGGCCCTCGCCGAGGTCGGGGTCCTGACCACTGTCGCCTTTCGGGTGGCGGGCGCGGCGGTGGCGCTCTGGCTCTGGATCGGGCTGCGCCGGCTGCCGGTGCCGCGCGATCCCGCCCTTTTGTGGCGCTTCGCGGTGATGGGGATGCTCAACAACGTCATCCCCTTCACCCTGATCGTCTGGGGGCAAAAGCATGTGGACTCGGGCCTTGCCGCGATCCTGAACGCGGCGACGGCGATCTTCACCGTGCTGGTCGTGACCCTGGTCTTCGCCGACGAACGGCTGACGCTGCGCAAGGCGGCCGGGGTGATGCTCGGCTTTGCCGGGGTGGCGGTGACGATCGGGCCTTCGGCGCTGACCGCCTTCAACCCGGCCTCGCTCGGCCAACTCGCGATCCTCGGCGCCTCGCTTGCCTATGCGCTTGCCGCCACCTTCGCGCGGGTCGCGGTGCGCGGCCTGCGCCCCGAGGTCTCGGCGGCCGCGATGCTGACGGCGGCGGCGATCGTCATGGTTCCGGCGGCGCTGGCGCTCGAGGGGGCGCCGGGCCTTGACTACCGGCCCGCCACCTGGGCGGCGCTGGCCTATCTGGCGCTGGTTGCCTCGGCGCTGGCCTATCTTCTCTATTACGCGGTCCTCGGCCTTGCCGGCGCCGGCAATCTCAGCCTGGTCACGCTGATGATCCCGCCCTTTGCCATTGCCCTCGGCGCGCTGGTCTATGACGAGGCGCTGGCGCCCTCGGCCTGGGCCGGCTTTGGTCTGCTGGCGCTTGGGCTCATGATCCTCGATCGCCGGCCGCGATGGGCCTTCGCCAAGAAATCGCGTGAAACTCCTGCCGCTTCGGGCTAATCAGCGCGAAACCGGACAGGATGCCCGCCATGCTCTACCGATCCGCCGACGACTGGCGCGCCGCGCCGCGCAAGCGGGTGCTGCTCTTTGGCATGTCGGGGCTGGGCAAGACCCATCTGTCCAACCTCCTGCGCGCCAGCGGCGACTGGTTCCACTATTCGATCGATTACCGCATCGGCACCCGCTACATGGGCGAGCATATCGCCGACAATTTCAAGCGCGAGGCGATGAAGGTGGCCTTGCTGCGCGACCTCCTGATGACCGATTCGGTGCATATCACCTCGAACATCACCTTCAACAACCTCGCGCCCCTGTCGACCTATCTCGGCAAGCCGGGCGATCCGGGCCGCGGCGGCCTGCCTTTCGCCGAATACCGCCGCCGCCAGGACCAGCACCGCAGCGCCGAGATCGCCGCCCTGCTCGACACCCCGCATTTCATCGAACGCGCGCACGAGCTTTACGGCTATCAGCATTTCGTCTGCGATTCCGGCGGCTCGATCTGCGAGGTGGTCGACCCCGAGAACCCCGCCGACCCGGTGCTGACGGCGCTGAGCGGCGCGGCGCTGATGGTCTGGATCGAGGGCTCGGACCACCATACCGGGGAACTGGTGCGCCGCTTCGACCGGGCGCCGAAGCCGATGTATTACCAGCCCGGCTTTCTTGACGCCGCCTGGCAGGACTACCGAAGCGAGACCGGTCTGGCCGAGGCGGAGATCGACCCCGACGCCTTTGTGCGCTGGACCTATGCCCGCGCCCTGGCGCACCGCCAGCCGATCTATGCGGCGATGGCGCGGAACTGGGGCCTGCGGATCGGCGCCGAGGCGGTGGCCGAGGTCGAGACGCCGGCCGATTTCATCACCCTGATCGGCGAGGCGCTGGACCGCGCCAGCCGCGACGCACCAGCACCGGGCTGATCACGGTCTAACAGGCTGCTGAAAAAGTCACGCGTCCCCCCATTTCCAGCCACCAGATCGGAAACCTGTTCCGCGCCACGTTTCCCGCAATCTCTGGCCCGGGCGACCAGCCCGGGCCGCGCCCGACCCTCCCGGCGGGAGGGCGCATGGCAATGTCGGAAATAGCACAACGCTCGGAAGGGCCTGGCTACCATAAAGCACCGCAACCCCGGCGTGGCAAAGCGCCCCCCCAGGGTCGGGCGCATCCCTTGGTGCCGGGATCGGATGGCGGGGCAGGAAAGTTTCCTCGCCGGACACTGGCCGAGTTTCTTTTTCGGCCGCCTGCCAGGCCCGGCGCGCCAGCGTCGGGCTGATCGCGGGCTAGCCGCAGCGCGCCAGCGCCGCGCTGATCGGCCCTGCCGCCCCGGCCAGCGAAAAGGTCCCGGCCCGGTAGCCGGCGGGGTTGACGATCTCGACCATCCGGCCCCGCATCAGCGCCGCGATCACCGGCGATCCCTCTGGCAGGGTGGCGTAATAGCTGCCGCCCTGCTCGGTGAACCACAGCGCATGCGCGGCGCCGTCGATCACCACGTCCAGCATCGTCGACGGCCCGCCGGAACCGACCAGCATCAGATAGCGTTCCCGCCCGGGGGCGCAGATCAGGTAAAGCGTGCTGCTGCTGGCCCGGTCGCTGGTGGCGGCATAGCTGCCGAGCCCGTCGGCGGTGGCGCCGCCGCTCCAGACCGGGGCGACCGGCTGCATGGGGGCCGGCTGCACCGGGACAGGCTGCACTGGCGCGGGCTGCGCGACGCAGAGCCGCTGCACGCAGGCATTGTATTGCGCGCTGGCCGCACCCGGCGAATCGGCGAGGCAGCGCCAGACGCAGCGCTGCATCTCCATCTCGGGGTCTTCCTGCGCCGCCGCCGGCAGGCCCGACATCGACCCGGCCGCCGCCAGCCCCACCGCAAGCATCCTCCGCATCCGCATCCGCCCTCCGCCTCTTCTGCCCGGCTCTGCGCGGCCAGCATGACGCAGGCCCTGCCGCACGACAAGATGCCGGCCCGCACGGCCTTGATGAAGCGGGCGAAGTCTCATACCTCTGTGGCCCTGTCCGGAGACCCGCCCATGCCCATCACCCTACCCGGCAATCTGCCCGCCTATCAGGTCCTGTCGCGTGAAGGCGTCATGGTGATGACGCCCGACCGCGCCGCGCATCAGGATATCCGCCCCTTGCGGATCGGGCTCTTGAACCTGATGCCGAAGAAGATCCAGACCGAGAACCAGTTCGCCCGGCTGATCGGCGCGACACCCTTGCAGATCGACCTGTCGCTGATCCGGATGAGCGCGCACAAGACCCGCAACACCGCCGCCGAGCATATGGCCGAGTTCTACCGGCCGTTCCAGGCGGTCAAGGCCGAGAAGTTCGACGGGCTGATCATCACCGGCGCCCCGATCGAGCATCTGCCTTTCGAGGAGGTGACCTATTGGGACGAGTTGCGCGAGGTGATGGACTGGACCCAGACCAACGTCCATTCGACCTTCGGTGTCTGCTGGGGCGGCATGGCGATGGCCTGGCATTTCCACGGCGTGCCGAAGCGGATGCTGTCGGCCAAGGCCTTCGGCTGCTTCGGCCATCGCAACCTGGCGCCGGCCTCGCCCTATCTGCGCGGCTTTTCCGATGAGTTCGTGATGCCGGTCAGCCGCTGGACCGAGATGCGTCAGGACGACATCGACGCCGCACCGGGGCTGACGACGCTGCTGACATCCGAGACGACCGGCCCCTGCCTGGTCGACGACCCCTGCCACCGCGCGCTCTACATCATCAACCATCTGGAATACGACAGCGGCACGCTGAAAGAGGAATACGACCGCGACGTGGCGGGCGGCACCCCGATCAACGTGCCGACGAATTACTACCCCGGCGACGATCCCGCGCGGGTGCCGGTCAACCGCTGGCGCAGCCATGCCCATCTGCTTTACGGCAACTGGATCAACGAGATCTACCAGACCACGCCCTTCGACCGCGCGCTGATCGGCGTCTGAGCCGCCCCGCCGCGGCAGCGGCAAACGTCTCGCGCCGCGGCAGCGGCAATTGCTTCGCGTCGGGCGATGGCCATACTGGCCGGCAAGACCCGAAATGGCGTCATGGGAGGCATCATGGCCAGAAAAGACAAGCCCGCAGCCGCACCGATCCCCTTTGTCGGCGAGATCACGAGGTTCCTCGAGGCCGAGGCGCCGGTTGATATCCGCAAGGCGATCGCCGGGGCCGGCAAGGATGACATCCTGTCGCAGAGCTACCCTTACGAGCGCGAGATGAAGGGCAAGGACTATGAGCGCCACATGGACCGGCTTCAGGTCGAACTGGTCAAGATGCTGCACGGGCTTCAGGCCACCGGCGGGCGGCTTTGCGTGCTGTTCGAGGGTCGCGACGCCGCCGGCAAGGGCGGTGCGATCGAGCGGATGCGCCAGAACCTCAACCCGCGCTCGGCCTATATCGTGGCGCTGCCGAAACCGACCGAGCGCGAGGCGACGCAATGGTATTTCCAGCGCTACATCGATTGGCTGCCGGCGGCCGGCGAGGCGGCATTCTTTGATCGGTCCTGGTACAACCGCGGTGTGGTCGAGCAGGTCTTCGGCTTCTGCAAGCCCGCGCAACGCGCGCTGTTCTTCCGGCAACTGCCGGAGTTCGAGCGGATGATCGCCGACGAGGGGATCACGCTGGTCAAGCTCTGGCTGAACGTCGGGCGCGCCGAACAGCTGCGCCGGTTCCTTGCGCGCGAAAAAGATCCGCTGAAACAGTGGAAGCTGAGCTGGATCGATGTCGAGGGGCTGAAGAAATGGGACGCCTACACCGCGGCGATCACCGAGACGCTGGCCAAGACCCACAGCGAACGGGCGCCCTGGACGGTGATCCGCGCCGATGACAAGGCGCGCGCCCGGATCGTGGCGATCCAGGCGGTGCTGAGTGCGGTCGACTATCCCGGCAAGGACCGCGACGCGATCGGTGCGATCGACGCGCGGATCTGCGGCGGGCCGGCGATCCTTGATGCCTAAGCAGGGCTATCACCATGGCAACCTGCGCGCCGCCCTGATCGAGGCGGCGCTCAGGCTGATCGTCGACCAGGGTCCGCGCGGCTTTTCGCTGAGCGATGCGGCGCGGGCCGCCGGGGTGACACCGGCGGCAGTCTATCGCCATTTCGCCGGGCGCGACGACCTGATCCGCGAATGCGCGCGCCAGGGCTATGCGATCTTTGCCGAGGCGATCGAGGCGGCCTATGACCAGGGCCGGCCCGGTGCCTTGCGCGCCTTCGAGGCGACCGGGCGGGCCTATCTCGACTTTGCCCGCAGCCATCCCGGCCATTATGTGGCGATGTTCGAGAGCGCCGTGGCTGTCAACAACGATCCCGACCTCGCGCAGGTGGCGGCACGGTCGCGGGCGGTGATGGAGACCGCCGCCGCGGCGCTGGCGCGCCAGTTGCCGGCGGCGCGGCGCCCGCCGGTGGCGATGGTCGCCGCCCATGTCTGGGCGATGAGCCATGGCGTGGTCGAGCTTTTCGCCCGCGGCGCGCCGGGGTCGCGGGGCCCCTACCCGCCCGAGGACCTGCTCGAATCCGGAATCGGCATCTATCTGCGCGGCCTTGGCCTGCTGCCGCCGGAGGATTGAGCGGACCCCGGAAGACAGCGCGGGGGCGGCGGCGGTGGAAGCCTCCGGCGGAGGTATTTCGGAACAGAAGAAAGTGCAGAACCGACCGGCGTTTTGGCCTTGCGGGGCACGGCTGCGGCGGATTACGCAGGCGCATGGCCGTTTCCGACCCCCTCGACCTTGTTGTCGCCGATGAAGACGCGCGTGCCCGGCGCAATGTCGCGGTGCTGGTCGCGGCGCAGGCGGTGCTGGGCGCGCAGATGCCGATGGTCTTCGTCGTCGGCGGGCTGGCGGGCCAGTCGCTGAGCCCCAATCCCTGCTGGGCGACGCTGCCGATCTCGATGATCGTGCTCGGCTCGATGCTGTCGGCGACGCCGATGTCGGCGCTGATGGCCCGGTTCGGCCGGCGGGCCGGATTTCTGGTCGGCGCGGCGGGCGGGGCGGCGGGTGCCGCGACCGGGGCTTTCGCCCTTTACCAGGCCTCCTTCGGGCTGTTCCTTCTCGGCTCGCTCCTGACCGGGGTCTACATGTCGGCGCAGGGGTTCTACCGCTTTGCCGCAGCCGACAGCGCCTCGGCGGCGTTCCGGCCCAAGGCGATTTCCTGGGTGATGGCGGGCGGGCTTGCCTCGGCGATCGTCGGGCCGCAACTGGTCAAGCTGACCGCCGAGGCGATGGTGGTGCCGTTTCTCGGCACCTATCTGGCGGTGATCGTGCTGAACCTCGGCGGATCGCTGCTGTTCTTCCTGCTCGACGCGCCGCGGCCGCCGGCGCCGGCGGAGGACAGCCCGCTGGGGCGGTCGCGGCGCGCGATGCTGCGCGACCCGGCGATCGTGGTGGCGATGGTCTGCGCCATGGTCTCCTATGCGCTGATGAACCTGGTGATGACCTCGACGCCGCTCGCCATGGTCGGCTGCGGCTTTCAGACCGCCGATGCCTCGGATGTGGTCACCGCCCATGTGCTGGCGATGTTCGTGCCGTCGTTCTTCACCGGCCATCTGATCGCGCGCTTCGGGGCCCGGCCGATCGTCGCGACCGGCCTGGTGATCCTGGCCGGGGCCGGGGCGGTGGCGTTGAGCGGCGTGGCGATCGGGCAGTTCTACGGCGCACTGGTCCTGCTCGGGATCGGCTGGAACTTCGGCTTCATCGGCGCGACGACGATGCTGACCGCGGCCCATGCGCCCGAAGAGCGCGGCCGCATCCAGGGCATCAACGACCTGATGGTCTTTGGCGGCGTCACCCTGGCCTCGCTGTCGTCGGGGTTGCTGCTGAACTGTTCCGGCGCCGGGATCGTCGCCGGCTGGCAGGCGGTCAACATCGCGATGCTGCCCTTCCTGGTGCTGGCCGGCGGCGCGCTGATCTGGCTGAGCCTGCGGCCGCGCGACGCCTGAGCCCGCGACCGGGCGGGCAGATGTCGGGTGGCCGGCGCGGGTGGCGGATCGGCGAGATGCCGCCGATCCGGGCGCGTTCCGGCCGGGCCCGGGCGCCGGGCCGGCAAAAATCTTGCAGGCCGGCCATGCGGTTGCTACTCGGTCTGCAGGCGGGTCCGGAGGGGATCGGACCCGCGCTGCCAGGGGATCGCCACGAGATGACCACAGGACGGACGGGAACAGTCGCCAGCCGTATCGGCGCGGCTCTGGCGCATCATCTGCCCGAGCAGCGATTGTTCCTGAAATCCGACAGCGCCACCCGCTTCGTGCGCCTGCGCCCGGCGACCCAGGCGATCGCGCTTGGCGGGGCGGTGCTGGCGCTTGGCTGGATGATCATCGCCACCGCGATCCTGCTGATGGACCAGATCGGCGCCGGTGATGCCCGCGCCGAGGCCAGCCGCCAGCAGGCCGGGTTCGAGAGCCGGCTCGAGGCGATGGCGGCCGAGCGCGACCGGCGCGCCGCCGAGGCGGCGGCGGCACAGGACCGCTTTGCCGTGGCGCTGGGGCAGATATCGGCGATGCAGTCGGCGCTTCTGGCCTCCGAGGAGCGCCGGCGCGAGCTGGAAACCGGGATCGGCGTGATCCAGTCGACGCTGAGGCGCGCGATGGGCGAACGCGAAGAGGCGCGCCGGCTGGCCGGCGAGATGAGCGCCGCGATGGCCGCCGCCCCCGATCCCCTGCCCGAGGGCGTCGCCAGCGCCGAGGACATGGTGGCGACGCTGCGCTTTGTCACCGCCGCCCTCGGCCAGACCGCGAGCGAGCGCGACGGCCTTGCCGGCAGCGCCGAGGCGGCGCGCGCCGAGGCCGCCGACGTCGCCTACGAGATGCGACTGCTCGAAGAGCGCCATGACGAGATCTTCGGCCAGCTCGAAGAGGCGGTCGCGGTCTCGATGGAGCCTCTGGACAAGATGTTCGCCGCCGCCGGCATGGATCCCGACGACCTGATCGACAAGGTCCGGCGCGGCTATTCCGGCCAGGGCGGCCCGATGATGCCGCTTCTGCCGCCGGTCACCGATGACAGCGGCGGTGCCGGGGCGGCGCGTGACGCGGCGCGCGCCAATGCCATCCTCGAAGGGCTGGACCGGATGAACCTTTACCGGATCGCGGTCGAGAAGGCGCCCTTCGCGATGCCGCTCAAGTCCTCGTTCCGCTACACTTCGGGCTTCGGCCGGCGCTGGGGAAGGATGCATGAGGGCACCGACCTCGCCGGTGCCCACGGCAGCCCGATCCTGGCCACCGCCGATGGCACCGTGACCCATGCCGGCTGGAAGGCGGGCTATGGCAACCTGGTGACGATCCGCCATGAATTCGGGCTGGAGACCCGCTATGGCCACCTGTCGAAGGTGCGGGCCAGCGTCGGCCAAAAGGTCTCGCGCGGGGATCGGATCGGTGATATGGGAAATACCGGCCGTTCGACCGGAACGCATCTGCACTACGAGGTGCGCGTGAACGGCAAGGCAATCAACCCGATGACCTATATCAAGGCGGCCAGCAATGTTTTCTAGAAGCAGGATCAACGAACCCGGACCCAAGGCAGGCGCCGAGACCGACAAGCCGAAGGCCGCCGACGCGGCCGCGCCCGCCAAGCCTGCCTTCGACTACACGCCGGCCACGCCCAGGGCCAAGCCGCCGGCATCGGTGCTGTCGGCCGACCTGACGGTGACCGGCAACCTGCGCACCGCCGGCGACATCCAGGTCGAGGGCGTGGTCGAGGGCGATATCCGCGCCCATCTGCTGACCGTCGGCGAAACCGCCACCATCAAGGGCGAGATCGTCGCCGACGACATCGTCGTCAACGGCCGGGTGATCGGCCGGGTGCGCGGGCTGAAGGTGCGGCTGACCTCGACCGCGCGGGTCGAGGGCGACATCATCCACAAGACCATCGCGATCGAATCGGGCGCCCATTTCGAAGGTTCGGTGCAGCGCCAGGAGGATCCGCTGGCGCTTGGCGCGCCGATCAA
>PHEC01000119.1 GCA_002841115.1 Alphaproteobacteria bacterium HGW-Alphaproteobacteria-6
CCGCGCACCGCGCGCCAATAGGGCGTGTAGACCGCATAGGGCCGCCCGGCGCCGGTCGCGACCGTCCAGGGCTCGAACAGAAGCGCACCGGCATGGCTCTGCGCCGCAACCCCGGCCGCGACCAGCGCCGCCTTCACCGCCCGGTCGCGGGCGATCCCCTCGGGGTCGTGGACCCGGCTCCAGCAGACCGCCACCGCCCCGGTCTCGGCAATGATCGCGCGCAGCACCGCCAGCGCCGGGCCGCGCCTGAGGATCAGCCGCGACCCCGCCGCCGCCAGCGACCCGGCAAGGACCGCCAGACCCTGACCGAGCCGCCATTTCGCCGCCGCCCCCAGCGCCTCGACCGTCTCGTCATGGACAAAGAGCGCGATCACCGGCCGCCCGGTCGCCACCGCCGCCGTCAGCGCGGCGTGATCGTCGAGCCGCAGGTCGCGGCGAAACCACAAGATCACCGGCGCCGCTTCGCCCTGCCCCATCGCGTCCCTCCGGCCGGCCGCCCGCGGGTCTGCCGCGCGCCCCGCTCAGGCCGGGAACAGCGCGGACCCCGGCCGCGCGGCGTTGTCGAGGATCGCCATGACATAATCGGCCAGCGAGCGGAAGGCGACGAGGGTGAATTCATCCTCGGCCGAGCGCCAGAAGGCACAGGCGGCCTGCGCGGCGCGGCTGCGCCGGATCTCGCCCTCGGCCAGGGTCGCGACATCGACCGGGCAGAGCTTCATCAGCACCTGCTCCGCCCCGGCGCCGCGGATGGTGAAGGTCGCGCGGGCGTCCGAGACATCGGCGACCAGGTGATGCGCGCCGGCCAGGGCCGCTTGAAGCGCCGCGACCGTGGCCGCGGCGGTCTCAAAGGGGACCAGGATCAACAGCTCGTCGGGCGACATCCAGGCCGCCGCCCGCGCGCCCTCGGCCAGGATCCGCCGCCGGGCCGGCACCGCGGTGCCGGTCGCGGCCTTGACCGCCTTCTTCACCGCGGCCGAGGCAAGATCGCCGCGCAGGGTGATCATGCCGCGCGGGCCGGCCATGGCCACGGTCGCGAAACCCTTGTCGGAAACGCCGCTCAGAGCCCTGACAGGATCAGACATTCTGCCGCCCCCCTTCCTTGTCGTAAAAGACCGGATCGACGATCCGCGCCTTGACCGCCCCGCCGCCCACCAGGGGAAAGTCGATCACCTCGCCCAGCCGGTCGGGGCCATGGCGGACCAGCCCCATGGCGATGCCGCGCCCCAGCGTCGGCGAGAAATAGGTCGAGGTCACCCTTCCTTGCACGTTGCGCTGACCATTGGCGTTGACGCCCTCGGCCACCGCATAGGCACCGTCCGGGATCACCCCGCCATCGAGCGTTTCCAGCCCGACCAGCTTCCAGCGCCCGGGATCGACCATGTGGCTGCGCTCCTGCGCCCGCTTGCCGAGGTAGTCGGCCTTCTTCTTCGAGATCGCCCAGCCGAGGTTCAGATCCTGCGGGATCACCGTGCCGTCGGTCTCATCGCCGATCATGATGAAACCCTTCTCGGCCCGCATGATGTGCATTGCCTCGGTGCCATAAGGGGTTACGCCAAACTCCCCACCTGCCGCCAGCAGCGCGTCCCAAAGGGCGCGACCCTGTGAGGCGGGCACCGCGACCTCATAGGACAGCTCGCCCGAGAACGAGATCCGGTAGAGCCGCGCGGCGAACCCGCCCAGCGTTCCATCGCGCCATTCCATGAAGGGAAAGGCCTCGCGCGACAGGTCCATCCCGCCCAGTTTCTCCAGCAGCTTGCGGGCGTTCGGGCCGGCAACGGCGATCTGCGCGAATTGTTCGGTCAGGTTGGCGGTATGGACCTTCCAGTCCCACCATTCGCACTGCAGCCAGTCCTCCATCCAGCCGTGGATGCGCTCGGCGCCGCCGGTGGTGGTGTGGCAAAGCCAGCTGTCCTCGGAGAGCCGCGCCACCACGCCGTCATCGATGAGAAAGCCGTTCTCGCTGCACATCAGGCCATAGCGGCACTTGCCGACCGGCAGGCTCGACATCACCCCGGTGTAGAGCATGTCGAGAAGGCGCCCGGCGTCCGGCCCCTTGACCAGGATCTTGCCGAGCGTCGAGGCATCGAGCAGCCCGACCGCAGTGCGCACGCTGCGGATCTCGCGGTGAACCGCCTCAAGGACGGCCTCGCCGCCGCGCCGGTAGCAATAGGGCCGGCGCCAGAGGCCGACCGGTTCCCAATGCGCGCCGTGGCCGTCGTGCCAGTCGTGCATCGGGCTGCGGCGCAGCGGCTGGAAGATTTCCCCGCGCGCCTCGCCGGCGATGGCACCCATCGAGATCGGCGTGTAGGGCGGGCGGAAAGTGGTGGTGCCGGTCTCGGGGATCGGCTTGTGCAAGGCTTCAGAAAGCACGGCAAGGCCGTTGATGTTGCTGATCTTTCCCTGATCGGTCGCCATCCCGAGCGTGGTGTAGCGCTTGGTGTGCTCGACCGATTCGTAGCCCTCGCGCGCGGCCAGTTGCACGTCCGAGACCTTGACGTCGTTCTGCGGGTCAAGCCACATCTTGGCGCGCAGGGCGGGGCCGGCGGCGGCGGGCATGATCCAGACCGGCAGGATCGGCGCCTCGGCCTCGGCCGCCGCACCGGGGGCGCGGCCCTTGCCGCCGGCGGCGCGGTGGGCGTCGGCCAGAGCCTCGTGCGGATCGAGGATGCCGTTGGCCGAACCGATCGCGGTCACCATCGCGGCGCCGTCCGCCCCGGTCGCCGGGCGCGAAGGATCGGGGCGGAACATCGCGGCGCCCTCGTCCCAGATCAGCTTGCCGCCGCAATGGGACCAGAGGTGCACCACCGGCGACCAGCCGCCGGACATCGCGACCGCGTCGCAGGCGAGGCTTTCGATCTCGGCCCCCTCGCCCGCCTGGACGCACAAGGAAACGCCGGTAACCCGTTTCTCTCCGGTCACTTTCGCTATTCCGTGACCGGCGAGGACGCGCACTCCGCGCGCCCGCACCGCCGCCGGAAGGTCGCCCGTCACTTCCGCTCGCGCGTCGATCACCGCCGGCACCGTCAACCCGGCGTCAAGCAGCGCCAGCGCGGTGCGATAGGCGTCGTCGTTGTTGGTGACGATCACCGTGCGGTCGCCCGGGCTGACCGCCCAGTTCACCACATAATCGCGCACCGCCGAGGCCAGCATCACCCCCGGAATGTCGTTGCCGGCAAAGCTGAGCGGGCGCTCGATCGCGCCGGTCGCGGTCATCACATGGCCGGCGCGGATCCGCCACAGGCGGTGGCGTGGGCGGCCGTCGCCGGGGCTATGGTCGGCCAAGCGCTCGTAGCCGAGAAGATAGCCGTGATCGTAAAGCCCGGCCGCCATCGTCCGCAGGCGAAGCGTGACATTCGCCATCGCTTCAAGGTCCTGCACCGCGGTCTTCATCCAGGCCTCGGCGGTCTGCCCGTCGATCTGGATGCCGTCCACCGGGGCGCGGCCGCCCCAATGCGCGCCCTGCTCGATCAGCCAGACCCGCTTGCCCTGGCGGCCGGCGGCCAGTGCCGCGGCAAGCCCGGCGATGCCGCCACCGACGATGACGAGATCGGCGAAGGCATAGGCATGTTCATAGCGATCCTCGTCGCGGTCCGCCGGCACCCGGCCGAGGCCGGCCGAGCGGCGGATGACCGGCTCGAAGAGATGTTTCCAGGCGAAGCGCGGGAACATGAAGGTCTTGTAGTAGAACCCCGCCGGCAGGAAGCGCGCGAAGCGGTCGTTGAGCGCGCCGATGTCGAAGTCGAGGCTGGGCCAGTGGTTCTGGCTGACCGTCACCGCGCCCTCGAAAAGTTCGGTCGTGGTCAGGCGCTGGTTCGGCTCGAACCGGCCGCCGGTGCCGAGCCCGACCAGGCCGTTCGGCTCCTCGGCGCCCGAGGCGATCACCCCGCGCGGGCGGTGATACTTGAACGAGCGGCCGATCATCATCCGGTCCTGGCCGAGCAGCGCCGAGGCCAGCGTGTCGCCGGCATAGCCCTGCATCCGCCGGCCGTTGAAGGTGAAGGACAAGGGTTTCGCGCGGTCGATGAGGCGGCCGCCTCTGGACAGTCGGGTGCTCATTGGATGGCCTCGCAGGGCATCGGGTTCGGATCGCGGGACGGCGCGCGCAAGAGAGGACCGCGCCGGCACGAGGCGGGGGCGGGGGCGGGAACCGCGCCCGCCTGGGGGCGGGCGGGCGCGGTCCGGTCCGCGAACGGACCGGAAGAAGAGGTGATCGGCATCGTCATGTCCAGCCCTCCCAGTCCGGGCGCCTCGCCTTGATCTTCGCCTGAAGCTCGGCCGGCGGCGCCGACGTCTGGGCCGGATAGGTGCCGAAAACCTCGAGCGTCGCGGTGCAGCGCGCGGCGAGGAACCACTTGCCGCAGCCATGGGCATGGCGCCAGCGCTCGAAATGCACGCCGCGCGGGTTCCTGCGGGCGAACATGTAGCCGTCGAAGTCGTCGTCCGAGGAACCCGGGCCGAAGCGCTTCAGATGCGCCTCGCCGCCGGGCTGGAGTTCGGTCTCGTCGGCGATGACGCCGCAGCAGGGGCATTCGAGGGTCAGCATGTCAGTCGCCTTTTTCGGTTCAATGCGTCACGGCTTTGGGCGTCGCGACTTTCGGCGTTGCGGCGGGGGGCCGTCTGCCCCCCGCACCCCCCGAAGGTATTTTCGAACAGAAGAAGCCCGCCGGCCGGGGTCGTGGGCGCAGAGGGGGCGCCTGCGAGTGGTCCGATCAGAGCGAGAAGGAGGTGCCGCAGCCGCAGCTTGAGGTGGCGTTGGGATTGTCGATGACGAAGCGCGCGCCGATCAGATCCTCGGAAAAGTCGATCACCGCATTCGACAGGTAGGGCAGCGAGACGGCATCGACCAGCACCTTCTGGCCGGCGCCTTCCAGCACCAGATCGTCACTGGCCGGATCATCGAGGCGGATGTCGTATTGAAAGCCCGAACAGCCGCCGCCCTCGACCGCGACGCGCAGCGCCTTTGCCTCGCCGCTGCCGGCGTTGATCTCGGCCAGGCGGGCGAAGGCGCGCGGCGTGACTTTGGGCGGCAGGGTCAGCGACATCGCGGTTTCCGGTGTCAATTCGGGTCGGGTTGAATATATGGTCGGGTGAGCGACAGGACAAGAACCGACACCGATGATGCTTGCCCCCTATGCCTGCCAGCCCGACCAGAGCCGCGGCCGGCTTCATGGCGAGACCATGTCGACCTTCCGCTCGCCCTATCAGCGCGACCGCGACCGGATCATCCATTCCTCGGCCTTCCGCCGGCTGAAGCACAAGACCCAGGTCTTTGTCGAGCATGAGGGCGATTACTATCGCACCCGCCTGACCCATACGATCGAGGTGGCGCAGGTGGCGCGCACCATCGCCGGGCATCTGCGTCTGAACACCGATCTGGCCGAGGCGGTGGCGCTGGCGCATGATCTTGGCCATCCGCCCTTCGGCCACACCGGCGAGGATGCGCTGGCCGGGCTGATGGCGCCTTATGGCGGGTTCGATCACAATGCCCAGGCCTTGCGCATCGTCACCAGCCTGGAGCGCCATTATGCCGGCTTCGACGGGCTCAACCTGAGCTGGGAGACGCTGGAGGGGATCGCCAAGCACAACGGGCCGGTGCCGGCGCCCTATCCTTACGCGCTGGCCGAGGTCAATGCCGAATTCGATCTGGAACTGGACAGCCATGCCAGTGCCGAGGCGCAGGTGGCCGCGGTCGCCGATGATGTCGCCTACAACCACCACGACCTGCATGACGGGCTGCGTGCGGGGCTTTTCAGCGAGGCCGACCTGATGGACCTGCCGGTGACCGGGCCGGCCTTTGCCGAGGTCGACCGGCTTTACCCCGGGCTTGACCCGGTGCGGCGCCGGCACGAGGCCCTGCGCCGGGTCTTCGGGGTGATGGTCGAGGATGTGATCGCGGTGGCCGAGAACCGGCTGGCCTCGAGCCGGCCGCAGTCGGCGGCGGAGATTCGGGCGATGGACGGGCCGATCATCCGTTTTTCCAAGCCGCTTTACCAGAACCTCAAGGCGATCAAGGCATTCCTCTTTGCCCGGATGTATCGCGCGCCCTCGGTGGTGGCCGAGCGGCGCCGGGTGACGGCGATGATCGAGGCGCTGTTTCCGCTCTACCTTGACAACCCGGCGCTGCTGCCGGACGAGTGGCAGGCCGATGTCGCGCGCGCGGCCGGTGGCGGGGCTGAGGGAACAGGCGAAATGGCCGGGGCAGCGAATGCCGGGGCGCGCACCGCACTGGCCCGCGTGGTGCTGGACTATGTCGCCGGCATGACCGATCGCTTCGCCATCCAGGAACATGAAAGGCTGTGCGCGACGGCCGGAAGGGACAAGGCTCATGACCGCTGAGAAGGTTGCACTGGTCACTGCGGGCGGCAGCGGCATGGGGGCCGCGTCGGCGCGCCGGCTGGCGGCCGACGGCTACCGCATCGCGGTCCTGTCGTCGTCCGGCAAGGGCGAGGCGCTGGCCGAAGGGCTTGGCGGCTTCGGGGTGACCGGATCGAACCAGTCCGAGGCCGATCTGCGCCGGCTGGTCGATGGCGCCATCGACCGCTGGGGCCGGATCGACGTTCTGGTCAACTCGGCCGGCCACGGGCCGCGCGGGCCGGTTCTCGACCTTGGCGACGACGACTGGCACCGCGGCCTCGAGGTCTATTTCCTGTCGGCGGTGCGCGCCGCCCGGCTGGTCGCGCCGGTGATGGTGGCGCAGCGCGAGGGCGTGATCCTCAATATCTCGACCTTCGCCGCCTTCGAGCCCGATCCCGCCTTTCCGACCTCGGGGGTGTTTCGCGCCGGTCTGGCCGCCTTTGCCAAGCTGTTCGCCGATGGCCATGCCGCCCATAACGTGCGGATGAACAACATCCTGCCCGGCTATATCGACAGCCTGCCCGAACGTGGCGAGGCGCGGGCGCGGATCCCGATGGGCCGCTACGGGCGGATGGACGAGATCGCCGCGACAGTGGCCTTTCTCGCCTCGCCGGGGGCGGGATACATCACCGGGCAGAACATCCGCGTCGACGGCGGCATCACCCGGTCGGTCTGAACCCCGGGCGGCGACGCAACGGCGCCCCGGCCCCGCTCAGCGCACCGGATTGCGGTAGATCATCCGCCTGAGCGAGCCGGTCTTGGAGCGCATCAGCAGGGTTTCGGTCTGAATGTAGTTCGGCTCGCGCTTGACCCCTTGCAGGATCGAGCCGTTGGTGACCCCGGTCGCGGCAAAGATCACCTCGCCGCGCACCATGTCGTCACGCCGGTAGATGCGGTTCAGATCCCTGATCCCGGCGCGGGCGGCGCGGCTGCGCTCGTCATCGTTGCGAAAGATCAGCCGGCCCCACATCTGCCCGCCCATGCATTTCAGCGCCGAGGCCGCCAGCACCCCCTCGGGTGCACCGCCGGCGCCCATGTACATGTCGATCCCGGTCAGTTCGGCCTCGGCGCAATGGATCACCCCGGCGACATCGCCATCGGTGATCAGCCGGATCGCCGCCCCGGTCGAGCGGACCTCGGCGATCAGTTCCTCGTGGCGCGGGCGCTCGAGGATGCACACGGTGATGTCGTCGTCGCGGCAGCCGCGGGCCCGGGCCAGGGCGCGCACCCGTTCGGCCGGCGCCATGTCGAGGCTGACCACATCGTCCGGGTATCCCGGCCCGATCGCCAGCTTGTCCATGTAGACATCGGGCGCATGCAGCAGCGTGCCGCGCGGCGCCATGGCGATCACCGTCAGGGCGTTCGGCATGTCCTTCGCCGTCAGCGTCGTGCCCTCAAGCGGATCGAGCGCGATATCGACCTCGGGCCCGTTGCCGGTGCCGACCTCCTCGCCGATGAACAGCATCGGCGCCTCGTCACGCTCGCCCTCGCCGATCACTACGGTGCCGCGGATCTCGAGAAGATTGAGCTGGCTGCGCATCGCGTTGACCGCGGCCTGGTCGGCCGCCTTCTCGTCGCCGCGCCCGATCAGCCGGGCCGAGGCATGGGCGGCAGCCTCGGAGACCCGCGCCAGCCCGAGCGAGAGCATGCGGTCGTGGAATTCAACGGGATCGGCCATGGTCGGGGTCCTGCACAAGTGACAATTGCCTGCATCTAGCCCGGCAGGCGGCCGCGGGGCAAGGCCGCTGGCGCAAACGGCCGCTTGCGGGCGGGGCTGTGGCGGCAAGGGCCTGCCGATGCGCGGGCGCGCAGGCGGGGCAGGCGATGACCAATCACCTTTCCTATGGCGGCAACCTGCATGTTCTGCGCGACGGCATCGCGGACGGATCGGTGGACCTGATCTACCCCGACCCGCCGTTCAACTCGAACGCCAGCTACAACGTCCTCTTCAAGGGCCCGCAGGGGCGCGCGTCCGCGGCGCAGATCGAGGCCTTCGACGACACCTGGCACTGGAACGATTCAGCCGAGGAGGCCTTCGGCGCGGTAGTCCGCTCGGCCAACGCGGCGGCGACGATGCTCAGGGCGATGCGGTCGTTTCTCGGCGACAACGACATGATGGCCTGTCTCGCCATGATGGCGGTGCGGCTCTTGAAGTTGCACCGGGTCTTGAAGCCGACCGGGAGCCTTTACCTGCACTGCGAGCCGACGGCGAGCCACTCTCTGAAGATATTGCTGGATGCGGTGTTCGGGGCTACGAATTTAAGGAATGAGATTGTTTGGAAGCGCGCTCATATCGTTAACAGGCTGCTGAAAAAGCCGCCGCGCCCACCCGTTTTCACCCCTGAGATCGGAAAACCGTTCCTCGCCACGGCTCCCCACAAGCACTGGCCCGGGCGACCAGCCCGGGCCGCGCCCGACCCTCCCGGCGGGAGGGCGCATGGCACCGTCGGAAATAGCACAACGCTCGGAAGGGCTTGGCTGCGATAAAGCACCGCAGCCCCGGCGTGGCAAAGCGCCCCCCCAGGGTCGGGCGCGTCCCTCGGTGCCAGGATCGGATGGCGGGACAGGAAAAGTTTTCCCTCCAGACACTGGCCGAAGTCCTTTTTCAGCGGCCGGCTAGCCGGCGATCCGGTAGAAGGCCGCGGCGGTGGCGCCGTAGATCATCGCCTCGGCCGCGGCGCCAAGCGGCGCGGTCAGGGTCTGCGCCGCCGCCAGCCAGTCGCCGTATTCGGCGCCGAGCCGGCAGACCGGCCAGTCCGAGCCCCACATCACCCGGTCCGCGCCGAAATGG
Organism: Alphaproteobacteria bacterium HGW-Alphaproteobacteria-6; assembly: GCA_002841115.1. Classification (GTDB taxonomy): domain Bacteria; phylum Pseudomonadota; class Alphaproteobacteria; order Rhodobacterales; family Rhodobacteraceae; genus Albidovulum. The sequence goes on from PHEC01000119.1 coordinate 9,146, forward strand.
CGAAAGACATGGTCGGCGCAGGGGCGCAGGTCGGCGACCGTCCAGCCGGGGTTCGCCTCGGTGATCAGCCCGGAGACCTTGCAATGCGCGCCGGTATCGGCAAGCCGGGCCATGCCCTCGGCCCAGGTGGCGAAGGCCTCGGGCGAGGGGTCGCGGATCTGCGGCTTCATGCAGTGGTCGATGACGGTGCGCATGTCCGGGTAACGCCTCAGAAGGGTCAGGAACGGCGCCAGATGGCGCGGAAATCCCAGCGCATCGAAGCTCAGCCCCAGATCGCAGATCGCGCGGAACGCCCACTGGATATCGTCGCGCAGCATCCAGCCGTCATCGGCGATGTCCTGGATCATCGGCCGCACGCCGCGGAACTTCGGATGATTGGCGAGCCGCTTCAGGGTTGCCAGATCGCGGCGATCCTCGAAGTTGATCCAGCCGACGACGGCGCCGACGAAGGGTGTCGCATCGGCAAGGCCAAGCATGTATTCGGTCTCGTTCACCGTCGCTGCGGCCTGCACCAGGACGGTGCGGCTGATCCCGGCGGCGGCAAGCTGCGGCGCCAGATCGGCCGGCGCGTAGGATCGCGCCAGCACCGGATCATCCTTGGGCATCCAGTCGTAATCGCCGCGCGCCGGGTGCCACAGGTGTTGATGGGCGTCGATCCTCATGGCTTGGCCCCCACCGGCGCATCGGCGCGCATCAGCCCCTCGGCCTTCAACTCGGCCCAGAGGGCGGGCGGCACGGCGGCCTGCGCGGCGGCGAGGTTGGCGGCCATCTCGGCGGCGCCCTGACCGCCGGGGATCACCGAGACCACCGCCGGATGGCAGAGCGGAAAGCGCAGGGCGGCATCGACAAGCCGGGTGCCGTGTCGGGCACAGATCGCCTCGATCCGGCGGACCCGCCCGTGCAGACCGGCGAAGACGATCGTCGCCAGGAACGCGAACGGCAGCGTGGCGTCGCTCTTGTTCTCCGCGAGGTGGAAGCAGACCCGGCCCACCTGCTGCCACTGCGGCGCGTGCGCCGCGAGGAACGCCTCCCGCCCGCCCGCCGCCGCGGTCGCCGCC
>PHEC01000120.1 GCA_002841115.1 Alphaproteobacteria bacterium HGW-Alphaproteobacteria-6
CACCCGGATCGACACCACCGGGCTGCTCGGCGTCTCGGCCGACTTCCGCGGCCCGGCAACGCCGCGCGCCTTTCCCGACTGGGCAACGCTGCCGTCCCACCGCAGCCTGTCCGAGGCCCGGCGCTGGCACCTGACCCTGGCCTGGCCGATGGTGGTCGGCACCCTGGTCTTCGGCCTGTGGAGCGTGATCAACGGCCATGTCCGCCGCGACCTGATGCCCCGCCGCGACGAGATGGCGCCGCGCCACATCGGCCGCCAGCTTGCCCATCACGCGATGTGCCGCTGGCCCTGCGGCGACGAGGCGCGCCACTACAACGTCCTGCAAAAGCTGGTCTACCTCGGGGTCAGCGGCGGGCTGATCCCGCTGCTCATCCTGACCGGGCTGACGCTGTCGCCCTGGTTCAACGCGATGGCGCCCTGGCTTCTCGACATCTTCGGCGGGCGGCAATCGGCGCGCTCGCTGCATTTCATCGCCATGGTCGCGATCCTCGCCTTCGTCGTCCTGCACCTTGCCATGGTCATCGCCACCGGGCCGATCAACCATATCCGCTCGATGATCACCGGCTGGTATCGTATCCCCGCGGAGAAACGGCCATGACCGCCCACATCCTGACCCGCCGCCGCGTCCTTGCCGGGCTTGGCCTGGTCGCCGCACCGGCGCTGATCCTCGGCACCAACCACATCCTGTCCGACAGGGCCCGGCGCAAGGCGCTGCTGCGCAGCGGCGAATGGCTGTCCTACCGCAGCCATTCGCTGATTGGCGAGGACCGGCTGGCGCGCGAGTTCGCGCCCGGCGACATCTCGGCGTCGTTCCGCATCAACGGCTCCAGCAAGCCCGAGACCGAGGACTGGCTGCGCCACGCCGCCACCGGCTTCGCCGACTGGCGCCTGTCCGTCACGGGCCGGGTGCTGAGGCCGGGCAGCTTCTCGCTGGCCGAACTGAAGGCGATGCCGGCGCGGACCCAGATCACCCGACATGACTGCGTCGAAGGCTGGAGCGCGATCGGCCAGTGGACCGGCGTGCCCTTGCGCCTGCTGCTCGACCGGGTCGGCCTTGCCGATGACGCGCGCTTCATCGTCTTTCGCTGCGCCGACGAGATCATGGGCTGGCGCTATTACGAAAGCCTCGATCTGGCCCATGCCTTCCACCCGCAGACGATCCTGGCCTATGGCATGAACGGTGCCGCCCTGCCGACCGGGCACGGCGCGCCGCTCAGGCTGCGGGTCGAGCGCCAGCTGGGCTACAAGCACGCGAAATTCGTGATGGCGGTCGAGGCGGTCAGCGAATTCGCCAGCATCGGCGAGGGTCGCGGCGGCTTTTGGGAGGATGCCGGCGAATACGAATGGTATGCCGGGATCTGAACCGCGCGCCGGCGGCGGTCAGAGCCAGCCCTTCCACTTGAACCAGACAAACGGCAGGATCGCCGAGGCGACCATCACCCCGATCGCCATCGGATAGCCGAAGTGCCAGCCAAGCTCCGGCATGAAGGCAAAGTTCATCCCGTAGATCGAGGCGATCAGCGTCGGCGGCAGGAAGACCACCGCGGCGACCGAAAAGATCTTGATGATGCCGTTCTGCTCGATGTTGATCATGCCGAGCGTCGCATCCAGAAGGAAGGTCACCTTCTGCGCGACAAAGCCGGCATGTTCGCTGAGCGCGCGCAGGTCGCGCATCAGGGTCTTCATCGCCGCCTGCGCGTCCTTCTTCACCGCGCGCTGCGCCAGCACCGTGGTGAGAAACCCGCAAAGCCGCTCCATCGTCAGAAGACTGTCGCGCAGCTTCGACACCGCGTCCCCGGCCGCGCCGATCTCGCGCAGGATGCGGCGGAAATCCTTGTCGCGCGGACGCTTGTCGCTGCCCGCGTCGAAGACCTCGCGCGACAGCCGCTCCAGCGCCATGCCGGCCTGTTCGAGGACATCGGCCAGCCGCTCGCCGATCGCCTCGAGCAGCCCCAGAAGCACGGTATCGGCCGAGATGCAGGCGACCGAGCCATTCTGCGCCTTGGCCGGGAAGGTGCGGAACGGGCGCGGATCGTGATAGCGCAGCGTCAGCAGCCGGCTGCCCGCCAGCACGAAGGTGACCGGGCCGAAGGTCGGCGACGCGCTGTCAGCGTTCGACGGCAGCAGGGCGGTCATGAAGGGCACACCGTCCTCGTGGTAAAGCCGCGCCGACAGCTCGATCTCGTCCATCTCCTCGCGGGTCGGCAGGTCGATCTGCAACGCCTGCGCCGCCTCGGCCGCCTCGGCGGCGGTCGGCGACAAGAGATCGATCCAGACCGCCGTGGCAAGGTCGGCAGGATCCTGGGCGGCAAGGCCGCGCCCGTTCAGGCGAAATGATCTGAGCATCCGACTCTCCCTGCCCCGGGTTTGCGCAGGCAGACCTAGACGCGATCCGCCCGCCAGACCAGCCCCGCCGTTGTGGCGCAGCGGTCAGGCCCTGGTCATGACGGGCCGATGACGCGCCGGTTTCGATTCGGTGACGGTTCTGCAACGTCACCCCGGCGGGCGAATCGCCGGCGCGGTTAACCCTGTCGCGCCGCAGCGCCGCGCCCGGGCACCGATCACCCCCCGGAACATCGCGAAAAACGCAGTGTTTCCAATATGAAAATCGGCAATATGGCCGGCCGCGCCACAATCTTCACGCCCCGGTAAGGTTACCGCCGGGACCGGTGGCGCGAACAATCGCCGCCCCTGTCCCGGCCCCGGCACTGCCTGCCAAGGCCGCACCGGCCCGGCCCGCCGCGGATTGTTTCCCGTGCCCCGCGCAATCGCGCGGAACGGACCCGCAACCTGGGCGCGAACCCGCCGGCGGGCACAGTCGCGCCTTCCCAATCACGAGACAATCGCGCCGCAATGCAGCCCGATTCCGCCGGCTTGGTAGCACTTGTGACGGCCGGCGTATTGGCCCGGCCGTGTTAGCGAGTGGTTCAGGTGCGTGATTTGACGGTGACCGGCGGGATTTGCCGCGGGTGACCGGATGGCGCATCTCTGTGCCGGGGCGAGCAGCTCCGCCCCGGCATGGAGGTGCATGGGATTAACCGACCAGGATTGAACGCAAAGACATGACAACACATGATATTTCAGCCAGCCGGATGGGCGATGTTCAGCGCCCTGCACCTGCGGCGGCGGCCCCGCTTCTGCTGGGCCGCCGCCCCGGCCTTTCCCCCCGGACCGACCGGATCTGGACCCTGCCGGGGTTTTGCGGCGACGCCCGCGTCACCACCAGCTTCGGCGATCTGCCGGTCAAGGCCCTGCGCCGCAACGATCCCTTGCGGCTGGCGCAGGGCAGCCTCGCCATCGTCGAATGGGTCGATCACATCCACCTCGAAGAGGCCCTGCTGCACTTTCATCCCGATGCGCAGCCGGTGCTGATCCAGGCCGGCGCTCTCGGCCCCGGCCGGCCGGCGGCCGACCTTCTGGTCTCGCCGCATCAGAAGATCAATGTCGGCGCCGGCCCCTACAGCCAGGATTTCCGTCGCGCCCGCGACCTGACCGGGCGGCCGGGGGTGATGCGCCGGCCCGAGACGGTGCTGAGCTATCACCTCTTTCACTGCGGCGCCCCGGCGGTGGTCTGCGTGAACGGCGTTCTGGTGCCGGTCACGCCCTAGAGCATGTCGCGCAAAAGTGGGAACCGGTTTTGCGCTCCTCGGATATGCAAAATCAACAGGTTAGAGCGGGTCGTGTGAATGCGAATGAACGCGATCCGCTCTAAGCGCGCGGCTAATGCGCGACAGGCTCTATTGCGCTCCGGGCTCCCCGCCGTCATCCCGACCGGCGCGGAACCCGGTCGCCACCACGTATTTCTCCGAACTGTCGGCCCGGCTCGCCGGCGGCTTGACATTGGCGACCTTGGCGAAGCGCCGCTTCAACAGCGCCTGAAGCCCGCCCTCGGCACCGCCGGCCAGAACCTTGGCGACAAAGGTGCCGCCCTCTTCCAGCACGTCGAAGGCAAATTCCGCCGCCGCCTCGCAAAGCGCGATGATCCGCAGATGGTCGGTGCCCTTGTGCCCCGAGGCCGCCGCCGCCATGTCCGACATCACCACATCGGCCCGCCCGCCCAGCCAGTCCTTGACCTGCGCATCGGCCCCCTCGGCCAGAAAATCCAGCTGATGGATCTCGGCCCCGGCAATCGGCTCGACCACCTGCAGGTCGATGCCAAGGACCCGGCCGACCGCCTTGCCGGACTTCTCGCCCAGCGCATTGACCCGGTCCACCGCAACCTGGCACCAACCGCCCGGCGCACAACCGAGATCGACGACCCGCGCCCCCGGCAGCAAAAAGCGGTAGCGGTCATCCAGTTCGATGATCTTGAAGGCGGCGCGGCCGCGATAGCCCTCCTTTTTCGCGCGCAGGACGTAAGGATCGTTCAACTGCCGTTCCAGCCAGAGCGTGGAACTCAGCTTGCGGCCCCTGGCACTGCGCACCCGGACCCGCAATTCGCGCTGACCGCGCCCCGATCCGCCGCCGCCCGACCCGCCGCCGCCCGCTCCGCCACCCGTCGGTGTCCGCACCATGCCCGCATCCCCCTGCCGGACCGACCCGGCCGCTGCCGCGGCCCGCGCCCGCCTCTTCTTCGTTGTTCAAATACCCGCCTGACCGGCCGGCCGCAATCGCAGCCGCCGCCGGCGCATCCCGCCCTCAGAACGGACTGTCGTCCAGCACCCCGTCGGCCGACATCTGGGCATACAAGAGCCCCTCGCGCAGGCCGCGGTCGGCAACCGACAGCCGGTCGGTCGGCCAGATCCGCATCAGCGCCTGCAGGATCGCCGCGCCGGACATGATCAGCGTATGGCGGTCGCGCCCGATCCGCGGATCGTCGCGCCGTCCCTCCGGGCCAAGGTTCAGATAGTCGCGGATCACCCGGTCGATCTGATCCGAGGTCATGCGCAACCCGTCGACCTTGTTGCGGTCATAGCGCTTCAGCCCGAGATGGCTGGCCGCCACCGTGGTCACGGTTCCGCTCGTGCCGATGATCTGGAAACCCTCGCGCGGCTGGCTGGCGTTCGAGGGCGAGAAATCGGCAAGCTTTTCCTCGAAATACCAGCTCATCAGCGCGAAGCGCGCGGCATCGTCCTCGACATCGGAAAACTGGTCCTTCAGCGTCGCCACCCCCAGCGGCACCGAGATCCAGTCGACCACCTTGGCCGCCGCAAACGGGCTTTCGGGCGGGTGAAACCCGGCATGAAGCCGCATGATCGCGCGCGGCCGCTCGGGGCGCGGCACCGCCGAAAGGTCGATCCACACCAGTTCGGTGGAGCCGCCGCCGATATCGACGACCAGCAACTGCTCGGTCCGGGTCGAGACCAGGGGCGCACAGGACACAACCGCCAGCCGCGCCTCTTCCTCGGTGGCGATGATCTCCAGCGTCAGGCCGGTCTCGCGTTCGACATAGCGCAGGAACTCGCGCGAATTGCGCGCCCGCCGGCAGGCCTCGGTCGCGACCAGCCGCATCCGGCGCACCTCCAGCGCCTCGATCTTGCGCCGGCAGATCTGCAGGGCCTGCACGGTGCGCGCCATCGAGCCGCGGCCAAGCCGGCCCGAAGCCTCGAGCCCCTGGCCGAGATGCACCGATTTCGAGAAACTGTCGACGACATGGAACTGGCTGCCCTTGGGCTGGGCAATCAGCATCCGGCAACTGTTGGTGCCGAGATCGAGCGCGGCATAAAGCTGCGCCGGATCCGGCCTTGGGGCTGTCGGCGGCTCGACCGATCTTGGGAACGCGCCGGCACCCTCGGGACGCCTGGGCGCCATTTCCGCGCCCTCCTGATACATGGTTGGATTGAATCTAATCCGCCCGGCCCCGGCGCGCAAGCGCGCCATCAACTCAGCCCCGGCGCGCAAGCGCGCCATCATCCGAAATCGGGGTCCGCGCGGGCGCGCTCCAGGATGAGCGGGATCACCAGGTCTTCCTCGTCGTCGAGATGGCGGCCAAGCAGCAACCCGAAGCGCGCCAGCACCGCCGCCGCATCCTCGGCCGCGCGCGCGGCGGCATCGGCAAGCCGGTCGTCGCCCGCCTGTGCTTGCGCGCCAAGCGCGCGCAGCAGCCCCTGGCCGGCGAAGGCCAGATCATGGATCGCCGCGTGCAGCGCCGTGTGGTCGGCGTCGAGGATCTCGAACCCCGGCGCGAGGGTCGGCACCGCCTGGCGGAAGATCGGAAAGTAATGGTGATCCTCGATCCGGTGATGGCCGTCGAGCCCGGCCAGAAGCGAGCCGAGGTCATGGCGGAAAAGCCCGTCGAAATGATCCGGCGCGCTGCGGCCGTCGCGCAGGGCGGCAACCCCGCCACTGATGCGCCCGGTCAGGTCGCGGAAATGCCGGTGATTGGCCAGCCAGACCTCGCCGCTGCCGGCCAGGCCCGCCGCCCGTTGCCAGCCGTCGCGCGGATGACGCCGCAAAAGGCCCAGCAAACCGGCCGACAGGCCGCTGCCGGCAGCGGCCCGCGCCGCAAGCGCGCTTTGCTCATCGCTCATGCCCCTGCCCCCCCCTGCCGGTTCATCCCGGCATCGGCACGAATTCGTCGCGATCGCCCTCCGGCAGGTCGAACAGCCCCTGGCCCCAGTCGCCCGCCGCCCAGGCCGCCTTGGCCGCCTCGATCCGCTCGCGCGACGAGGCGACGAAATTCCACCAGATGTGGCGCGGACCGCCCAGCGTCGCCCCGCCCAGCATCATCAGCCGCGCGCCTTCCGGCCCGGCGGCGACGGTGATCCGGTCGCCGGGGCGAAAGACCATCATCCGGCCGGCCTCGAACCGGTCGCCGGCAACCTCAACCGCGCCCTCGGTGATATAGATCCCGCGGTCCTCGTGATCGTCGGGCAGCGGAAAGCGCGCGCCGGGCGCCAGCGTCACGTCGCCGTAGAAGGCCTCGGTGAACAGCGTTGCCGGCGCCCGCTCGCCGTAGGCCGAACCAAGGATCAGCCGCACCGAAACGCCCTCGGCCTCGATCAGCGGCAGGCTGGCCGCGCCGTGATGCTCGAAGAAGGGCGCGGTATCCTCGGCGTCCTCAGGCAGCGCCACCCAGGTCTGGATGCCGAAAAGGCTGTTCGGCCCGCGGCGGGCCTCGGCGCTGGTGCGTTCGGAATGGGTGACGCCCCTGCCCGCCACCATCCAGTTGACCGCGCCGGGGCGGATCACCTGATCGGTGCCAAGGCTGTCGCGGTGATGAAAATCGCCGCGGTAGAGGTAGGTCACCGTGCCGAGCCCGATATGGGGATGCGGGCGCACGTCGATGCCCTGGCCGGTCAGGAACTCGGCCGGGCCGGCCTGGTCGAAGAAGATGAACGGCCCGACCATCTGCCGCTTCGGCGCCGGCAGGGCGCGGCGCACTTCAAAGCCGCCGATATCGCGGGCGCGCGGGATGATCAGCGTCTCGATCGCCCCGGCCCGCGTCGGATCGGGGAGGTCGGCTTGCAGCAACGGGTTCCAGCTCATGGTGCCCTCCTCGGCCGCCGGGTCATCGCAACAATCTGGACCCCGGCCGGCGCCACGGCAAGGCCGGCGCCGCACCCCGCCGCCGCACAGGGTTTGTGCAGCATTGGCGCGGGGCCGTTCCCCCCGCTCTGCCTCATGGTCTGTATGAGAATTTTTCCGAACCCAGGCACTGGCCGCGACGGCACCCGGCGGGTTATCACCGATGTGGCGCAAACGGCGCGCAAACGGCAGCGTGAAGGGCGCTGTCGCTCTGATCGCGCACAATGTCGAAATCCGTCATCGGATGTCGCGAAACCGGGACTATGGAAGGGCCGAGGAAAGGAATCGTCATGGCAGAGGTCACCATCGTCTACTGGCGCGACATCCCGGCCCAGGTCATCGTGGGCAAGGGCCGCCGGGGCGTGAAGAAACCGCTGGCCGAACGGTTCGAAAAGGCGATCGACCGCTGTGCGATGAAGGTCGGCGCCGCCGGCACCGATGCCTATCTGGCCGAATGGCGCAAGGCGCCCGCCTACACGGTCGAGGGCGAGGACGAGGCGGTAGCGACCGCCGAGGCGGCGCGGATCGACGCCGAATACGACACCGGGCACCTTCGGGTGCTCATCGACAATGATGGCTGGGCGTGACACCCAAGGGGCTGTGGAGAACCGCAATGGCACTTCTGAATTTCCGCCGCAAGGAAAGCGCCGCCCCGTCGCGTGACGTGGCCGGCAATCGCGCCGCGGTCGAGGCCTTCCTGCAGGGCTTCTCGATCGAGGTGATGCCGCGCACCGCCGAGAAGGTCGAGGATTTCCGCGCCATCCTGCCGCGCGGCACCCGGGTCTACATCGCCCATATCGACGGCACCCCGATCGACGAGATGGTGGCGACGGCGAAGCGGCTGACCACCGATGGCTTTGCGGTGATGCCGCATTTCCCCGCCCGGATCATTCCCGACCGCGCCACGCTGGCCGACTGGATCGCCCGCTACAAGGGCGAGGCCGACGTGAAGCAGGCGCTCCTCCTCGGCGGCGGCGTCAACACCCCGGCGGGCGAATTCGACGCCTCGATGCAGCTGATCGAGACTGGCCTTTTCGACGGGTTCGAGCGGCTGCATGTCGCGGGCCATCCCGAGGGCAACAAGGACATCGACAAGGACGGTGGCGACCGCATCGTCATGCAGGCGCTGAAGTGGAAGCAGGCCTTTTCGGAACGGACCGACGCGAAGATGGCGATCGCCACCCAGTTCTGCTTCGAGGCGCAGCCGGTGATCGACTGGGTCAACCGTCTGGCTGCCGAAGGCATCAGCCTGCCGGTCCATATCGGCATCGCCGGGCCGGCCAAGCTGCAGACCCTGATCAAGTTCGCCGTTGCCTGCGGGGTCGGCCCCTCGCTGAGGGTCCTGCAGAAACGCGCGATGGATGTGACCAAGCTCTTGCTGCCCTACGAGCCGACCGAGGTCGTCGCAGCACTGGCCGCCCACAAGGCCGCCAACCCCGGCTTCGGCATCGAGGCGGTGCATTTCTTCCCGCTCGGCGGGATCAAGACCAACGCCGCCTGGACCAGCGAGCATGGCGGCGCCGCAGCCGTCCCGGCCGCGCAAAGCTGAGAGACAAGGTATAGAATGACCCGCACCGTTATCGAATCGAAAACGAAAACCGTCGTCATCGGCTTTGACGAGCCCTTTTGCGTGATCGGCGAGCGGATCAACCCGACCGGGCGCAAGAAACTGGCGGCCGAGCTTGAGGCCGGCGATTTCTCGACCGTCGAGCGCGATGCGCTGGAGCAGGTCGCCTGCGGGGCAATGGTGCTCGATGTCAACTCGGGCGCGGTCTTCACCAACAAGATGGCGTCCGATCCGCGCTATGCCGACAACAACTTCGTCGAGCCGCCGCTGATGAAGGAACTGATCCTGCGCATCCAGGCGATCACCGATGTGCCGCTCTGCATCGACAGCTCGGTTCCCGGCGCGCTGGAAGCGGGATTGCAGAACTGCGAGGGCCGGCCGCTTCTGAACTCGGTCACCGGCGAGGAAGAGCGGCTGGAACTGGTGCTGCCGCTGGTCAAGAAATACAACGTGCCGGTGGTGGCGATCTCGAACGACGATACCGGCATCAGCCAGGACCCCGACGTGCGTTTCGCGGTGGCGAAAAAGATCGTCGAGCGCGCTGCCGACTTCGGCATCCCCGCGCATGATATCGTCGTCGATCCCCTGGTCATGCCGATCGGCGCGATGGCGACCGCCGGGCATCAGGTCTTTACCCTGGTGCGGCGGCTGCGCGACGAGTTGGGCGTCAACACCACCTGCGGCGCCTCGAACATCTCGTTCGGGCTGCCGCAGCGGCACGGCATCAACGCCGCCTTCCTGCCGATGGCGATCGGGGCGGGCATGACCAGCGCCATCATGAACCCGGTCCGCCAGGTCGAGATGGAGGCGATCCGCGCCGCCAACTTCCTGATGAACCATGACCCCAACGGCGGCGAATGGATCCGCTTCGCCAAGGTGATCGAGGCGGTGGCGGGCGGGCTGAGCTTTGCCGAGGCCTCGGCGGCGGCCTCGCAGGCAACCTCGGGCCGGCGCGGCGGCCGGCGCGCGCGGGGCTGACGGGCGGCTGAAAGGCGGCTGGGGGCGGGGCTGACCGACGGGGTGGCCCCTCTCCGCGCCACCCGCCGCGCGCTAGAGCGTGTTGCGTCTAATCGGTTTCATATCCTGCGGCCTTGAAGAAGTTGCAGCATTCTTCTTCGGTGAAGAGATCGCAGACCTGTCCGACGG
>PHEC01000121.1 GCA_002841115.1 Alphaproteobacteria bacterium HGW-Alphaproteobacteria-6
TGCAATGACCGGAGCGGGCGGGAAAAAGGGGCGCGCGCGGGGCGCGAAAGGGGGGGGACAGGCGCGACAACCGGGTTCCGGGCAGACGCAACCGGCGGCGAGCCGGGGCGGATCACCGAACAACACAAGATCAAAACCAACCAAAGGGGGTTCAGAATGTCCATTCAACACCAGATCACCGGCAGCGACCGGCCCGGCCAGGGCGCCGGCATCGCGGCCGCGGCGGCCCTGGCCACGGCCGGCCTTGCCGTCTCGCTCGGCGCCACGCCGGCGCGGGCCGACAACTTCGCCACCACCGAGATCCAGCTGCTTTACGGCGACGGCTTCAAGCTTGGCCGCGACGGCTTCAACGGCACCGAACGGCTGACCGCGACGATCGAGCATTTCAGCACCTGGGCCTACGGCGACAACTTCTTCTTCGTCGACTTCAACCGCGACTTCGACGGCGCCGGCAGCAAGTCCGACGAATACGGCGAATACTGGGGCCATCTCAGCGCCTCGAAGATCTTCGGCTTCGACATGGGCAATTCGATCATCCGCGACGTCAACCTCGGCTTCGGCGTCAACGCCGGCACCGACCTGACCATCCTCGCCTATGGGCCGCGGGTCGACTTCAACATCCCCGGATTCGATCTGCTGACCTTCGGCTTTTACGGCTACAACAACGTCGACGATCCCTTCGGGCGCAGTCTTGATACCACCTATCAGGCCACCGTGGTCTGGAGCGCGCCCCTGATCCGGCAGGGTCGGATCAACCTCTGGACCCAGGGCTTTGTCGACTTCATCGGCGACCAGGGCTCGGGCGTCGACGACCAGATCGTGTTCCAGCCGCAGGTCAGGCTCGATCTCGGCCAGGCGATGGGCGGCACCGCCGGCAAGGTCGAGGTCGGCTTCGAATACGCCTATTTCGACAACAAGTTCGGTGTCACCGGGGTCGAGGACAACGTGCTTCAGGCGCTTCTGGTCTTCAACTTCCACTGACGAACCGGGATGGGGGCGCCCGCCGGCGCCCCCTCTCACTGCCGCTCGTCCACGGCCAGCCGCCGCTCCAGCCAGCGCACCCCGGCCGAGACGATCAGGATCAGCACCAGATATTCCAGCACCAGCACGGTATAGATCTCCAGCGGCCGGTATTCGCTGACCACCAGTTCATTGGCCTTGCGGGTCAGTTCCTGCATCCCGATCACCGACACCAGCGACGACATCTTCAGCATGTAGACCAGCTGGTTGCCGAGCGCCGGCAGGATGCGGCGGATCGCCTGCGGCAGGATCACATAGCGCATTGTGTCGCGGTAGCCGAGCGAGACCGAATAGGCCGCCTCGTATTGCCCGCGCGCGATCGACTGGATGCCGGCGCGGAAGATCTCGGCCTGAAAGGCGCTGTCCGACAGCGCCAGCGCGATCACCCCGGCCCAGAAGACGCTGATCGTCAGCCCGCTCAACTGCGGCAGCCCGTAATAGACCCAGAGGATCAGCACCAGGATCGGCACCGCCCGCACCGTCTCGACATAGGCCCGGCTGGCGGCCCGAAGGCCGCGATGCGCCGACAGCCCCGGCAGCGCCACCAGCAGCCCGACGGTGACCGAGATCAGGATCGCGGTGGCCGACAGCCGGATCGTCATCCCCAGCCCCGACAGTAGAAAGCCAAGGTTCTGCGCGCCCTTCGCGGTCGAGGGATCGACGACATACCAGCCCCAGCTGGCCGAACAGCCCGCAAGCGCCAGAACCGCGCCGAAAAGAACCGCCAGACGCATCATCGCCCCCTTCAGTGGTTCAGGATCCTGTCGAGAAAGTCGCGGCAGCGCGCACTTTCGGGTGCTGTGAAGAAGCGCTCGGGCGGCGCCACCTCGACGATCTCGCCGTGGTCCATGAAGACCATCCGGTCGGCGATGCGGCGCGCGAATCCCATCTCGTGGGTGACGACGATCATGGTCATGCCGGTCCCGGCCAGTTCGGCCATCACGTCGAGAACCTCGGAAATCATCTCGGGGTCCAAGGCCGAGGTCGGCTCGTCGAACAGCATGATCTTCGGTTCCATGCACAGCGATCGCGCGATCGCCACCCGCTGCTGCTGGCCGCCCGACAGATGGCGGGGATATTTGCCGGCCTGTTCGGGAATGCGCACCCGCTCAAGATAGCGCATCGCCAGATCGCGCGCCGCCGTCCGCGACAGCCCGCGCGCCCGGACCGGGCCCAGCATCAGGTTTTCCAGCACCGTCAGATGCGGGAAAAGGTTGAACTGCTGGAACACCATGCCGACCAGCCCGCGGACCCGAGCACGGGCGGCGCGGTCGCGGCCAAGCGGGGTGCCGTCGACCTCGATCCGCCCGCCCTGATGATCCTCAAGCCCGTTGATGCAGCGGATCAGCGTCGACTTGCCCGACCCCGAGGGGCCGCAGATCACCAGCTTTTCGCCGGCCGCGACATCGAGGCTGACCGACTTCAGCACCTCGAAGGCATCGAAGCGTTTCGACAGGGCTTCGATCCGGATCATCGCCGGCGCTGGCATCGCAGTCTCCTGTCCCTCGCGGTTCCGGCGCAAGAATGACCCTGTCGGGGGGAAAAAATCCAGCATTCCTTTCGCTTGCACCGGCGCACGATTGGGGCGAGGATCGCCGCGGAAAACGCCTGAACAGAGACCAACCCCGGAGGATCCAGCCATGACCCGCATCAGGCCGCTTGCCGCGGCATTCGCCCTTGTCGCCGCCGCCTTGACCGCTGGCCTTGCCGGCGCCCCGGCGCGGGCGCAATCGGCCCTTCAGGACGTGCTGTCGAGCGGGGTGCTGAAGGTCGGCACCACCGGCGACTGGAACCCGATGACGATGAAGGATGTCGCCACCAACAGCTACACCGGCTACGACATCGACGTGATGAACGCGCTGGCCGCCGATCTTGGCGTGACGGTGGAATTCGTGCCGACCGACTGGAAGACCCTGGTCAACGGCATCGCCGCCGGCAACTACCAGATCACCGGCTCGGCCTCGATCTCGCCGGCGCGGGCCAAGGCGGCGGGCTTCTCGCAAAGCTATTTCTCGCTGGCCACGGTGCCCTTGATCAACCGCAAGGACGCCGAGCGCTTCCACGACTGGGCCGATCTCGACAAGCCCGATGTGACCGTCGCCGCGACCCTCGGCACCACCCAGGAAAAGCAGGTGAAGGAGTTCTTCCCGAACGCGAAACACGCGATCGTCGAGGCCCCGGCCCGCGATTTCCAGGAGGTGCTGTCAGGCCGCGCCCAGGCCCATATCACCTCGAATGTCGAGGCCAACAAGCTGGTCGCGCAATATCCCGAACTGATGATCGTGCCGGTCTCGGCGCCGCGCGCGCGGACCCCGGTGGCGATGCTGCTGCCGCAGGCGGATCAGGTCTGGATCAACTATGTCAACAGCTGGATCACCCTGAAAAGCGAGGCCGGGTTCTTTGACGAACTGGCGGTGAAATGGCAGCTGTCGAACTGACGGCCCGGTGAAGGCCCGCACCCGATGATCACGCTTTATGCCAGCGCCGAAAGCCTTTACTGCGCCAAGGTGCGGATCGCGCTGCGCCACAAGGGCGTGGCTTTCCGCGAATGCCCGAAGCCGGCGGGCTATCTTGACCTCGTGCCGCAGGGCAGCCTGCCGGGGATGGATCACGACGGCTTCACCTTGGGCGATTCAGAGGCGATCATCGAGTATCTCGAGGAGCGCTTCCCCGGCCCGGCACTTCTGCCCGAGGGGGTGGCGGCCCGGGCCCGGGCGCGCGAGCGGGCGCGCTTTCACGACACGCGGCTGGAGCCGGCGCTGCGCGGGCTGTTCGGCCATGTCGCGCCGTCGGGCCGCGATCCGGCCCATGTCGCGCGCCAACTGGCCGAGATCGACCGCCAGCTTGGCTGCCTTGCCGGGCTGCTCGGCCGCGCGCCCGACCTGCCCTTCGGGCTTGGCGACTGCGGCTTGCCGGTGACCTTCGGCTGGCTCGACCTGATCGTGCCGGCGCTGGGCGCCGCGGTCAACTGGCCCGAACCGGTGCGCGCCTACCGCGCCCGCATCGATGCGGTTCCGGCGGTTGGCGCCGAGATGGCCGCCTATGGCCCCCACATGCTGGAATGGATGGCGCGCAAGGCCGGCTGAGGCGCCCCGCGCTGCCCGGCATTATTCGACCCGCGCCGACAGCCGGCCCGAGGGCGCCAGCCCGACCTCGCGCGACGGGTTGGCGAAAAGCGCCGCCGCGCAAGGGTAGCGCGCCAGAATCGCCGCCCCGCCCGCCACCCGTTCGGGGCAAAGCCGCCCCTCGTCCCAGACCGCCACCCCGTCAAGCCGGATCGTCGGATCGACGACATTCAGCGAGATCTCGCCCGGCGCATAGGCGCCGCAGCTATGGAAATGCAGGATCCGCGGATTGCCGAAGGCCGCACCCGACCAGCGCTCGATGTTCTCGCCGGCCTGACTTGTATAGGCACAGCCGGGATGGATGCCGGCATGCCAGGAATGGAGGTGATCGGCGGCGATGCCCAAAAGCCCCGCCACATGGTCGTAATGCGCCCGCGCCGCCGCCACATCGGTGCGGTCGCCGTGAAAGCCGGTGATCCGGTTGCCGTCGAATTCCACCCGCAGCACATCGCGCAAGCCCAGGCTGTAGGGCGCGTAGTAATGCGATCCGGTGCCGGTCAGGAAGCCGGCCTGCGCGATCACCCCGCGAAAGCCCGCCGCCGGCACCGGGGTGAAGACCGAAAGCGGAAAGCGGGTGATGGTGACATCGCCCTGCGCCGCCGGAAACGCCGCCCCCGGCCCGTCGAGATCGGTGCCGAGCGGGCAGGTCACGCGGATATGACGCGCCCGCGACAGCGCCCGGTCAAGGCAGTCCTTGAGCGCCAGGAAGGCGCCGTGATGGGCGCGCCCGAAGCCCGAGGCCAGCATCGGCGCGTCGATCGCATAGCTGACCACCGGATTGACCGGCGCGACCATCGGGCGAAAGCGGATCTGGTCGCCAAGTCGGGCCAGAAACAGCACCCGGTCGGCCTGCCGCATCGCCTGCGCCAGATCGGCGCCCGGATCGGCGACCTCGGGGGCAAAGCCGACCTCGCGCCGCTCGGCATCGATGCCAAGCCGGCCGGCGGCGCGCAGCACCGCATCGCCAAGCCCGGCGCCGTAATAGCCGGTCGCCTCCTCGCATAGCAGCAACAGCCGCCGCCCCGGTGCCAGCCCGGCGCAGTTGACCAGCATGTTGCGCGCGCCCTCGAACAGCGCGACCTCGCCCGGCATCTTCGTCCTTTCCGCAGCACTTCCCCGGCGGCCAGCATGGCACGACGCCGCCCGCCGGCCCATTTGACTTCCATAATGACAGGCATTAGAATAACTTATATGAAAGCCAACCTGCCCTTCACCGCCCTGCGCACCTTCGAATCGGTCGCCCGCCTGCGCGGCTTCGGCCGCGCCGCCGAGGAGTTGGGCGTCACCCAGAGCGCGGTCAGCCAGCATGTCCGCGCGCTGGAGGACTGGCTTGACCGCCGCCTCCTGATCCGCGGCACCGGCCGGGCGGTGCCGACGCCGGAGGGCGAACGGCTTGCCGCCGCCGTCGCCGAGGGTTTTGGTCAGGTCGCGGCGCTCTGCCACGAATTGCGCGCCGATCCCGGCGAAAGCCCGACCATCGGCCTGTCCTGCCTGCCCGGCTTCGCGGTCAACTGGCTGTTTCCGCGGCTGGTGCATTTCGACCAGCGCCACCCCGACTATCCGGTCTCGATCGTCACCACCGCGGCGCTGGCCAGTTTCGCCGACGGCGAGGCCGATATCGCGATCCGCTACGGGCTGGGCAATTATCCCGGCCTGCATGTCGAGCGGCTGATGTCCGAGCGGATCTTTCCGGTCTGCGCGCCCGCCCTGCTGCAATCCGGCCCGCCCCTGACCGAACCCGCCGATCTGGCCCTGCACACGATGCTTTACGACGAGATCGCCGATATCGGCGGCAATCCCCCGACCTGGGACTACTGGGCGGCCGAGACCGGCACCGCCTTGCCGCGCCCGGCACGGATGCGCCGCTTCGGCCAGTCGAACATGGTGGTGCAGGCGGCCGAGCGCGGCCTTGGCGTGGCGCTCGGGCGCGAGCCGCTGGTGATCGACGCGCTGGTGGCGGGAAGGCTGGTGCGTCCCTTCGCCGGCCTGGTCGCCTCGCAGTTCGCCTATTGGGTCGTCTGCCCCTCGGCGGCACTGAAATCGGCGCGGATCCGCGCGTTCCGCGACTGGCTGGTCGAGGAAGTCGCGCGCCAGCCGCCGGTTCCGGGCGCCTGACAAAGGGTCCCCGGACGTTGGCCCGCCATCCTTCAGCGGACCATCCCGGTGACGGCCCCGGGCACAGCCCAGCCATGCCGAGGATTGGCCCCGCGCCCGCCCGGGCCGCGGCACTTTGCGGCCCGGGCAGCGGATGGCCGCCCCCCGGCCAGCCGCTTGGGCCAGGTTGGCGCGCCGATCAAGGTCGCCCGGACCTGGCTGGCATAAAGTGCGGACCGCGCAGGGTGGCGCGGCTGCCCGCAGCCATCCGCCGCCCTGTCGCGGAAGGGCGCAAGGACTTGTGGCCTCCGCACCGCCGCGCGTCGAACCTTCGCCCGCCCGCCAACCCTAGCCTTCCGCCGCGATCCGCCGCTCGACCATCCGCCGAAAGCGCAGGGCGCCGGCATCAAGCCCGAGGTTCAGCGCCGGGTTGCGGGGCGCCTTCATGCCGCGGTGGACCGCCTCCAGCACCGCCTTGTCCTCGTTGAAGGCCATGGTGGCGCCGGCGAACATCCGTTCCGACATCTCGGCATCCTCCGGCCGGCTGTTGCGGTGCTGGAACCAGAAATAGAGCGAGCGGTCCTGATCGACCGGGGTCAGGAAATTGTAGGAGATGTTGATGAAGGCGCCGGGCGGGATGTCATGGCCCTGCCCGCCCGACCCGGCCGGGGCATAGACCGACATGTTGATCGCGATCCCCGGCAGGCGGCATTCGTAATGCTGCTTGCGGTCCGAATTGCCCCGCCAGCCCAGCAGCGGCGCGTAATAGGGCGGCGCCGGGCGGTCGTGAATCCAGCGCCAGACCACCAGCCGCTCGCCCTCCTCGGTGATCTCCAGCGGCTGATTGTCGGTGCCGGCCCCGGCAAACGAGGTGACATGGACCCAGGCGACATGGCTGGGATCAAGCAGGTTGTCGGCGATCCAGAGGTAATGGCAGTCGATCGGCAGCGCGCCCAGCGCGGTCTTGCCCCAGCCGGGGTTGTCATACTCGGGAATGTCGAGGATCAGGCCCGGATCGGCGGCCCCTTGCGCCCCCATCCAGATCCAGACAAGGCCGTAGCGTTCCACCACCGGATAGCTTGCGACCCGCGCCCGTTTCGGCACCGCCCCCTCCTGGGTCGGGGCGGCGACGCAAGTGCCGCTGCCGTCGAAGGTCAGCCCGTGATAGCCGCAGACCACCCGGTCGCCCTCCAGCCGCCCCATCGATAGCGGCAGCTTGCGGTGCGGGCAGGCATCCTCCAGCGCCGCCAGGCTGCCGTCGGGGCGGCGGAAGAACACCACCGCCTCGCCCAGCAGCGTCAGCGGGGTCAGCTGCGCGCCGAAATCCCCGGCGCGGCCGGCGACATACCAGGTGTTGCGGATGAAGCTGTCGGGTTGCATCGGCTGTCCTCTTGTCCCGGGGCTGGCTTGCCGTCATCATTAGCATATGGTTTAGTGAAACTGAAGTCATCCGCACGCCCGAAGGACAGATCATGCCCGCCACCGCCGCCGCACCGCGGATCGACATGCATGCGCATTTCTACGGCGGCGGCCTTGCCGAGATGCTGCGGGCGCGGCGCGCGCGACCCTGCCTGCGCCCGCGCGCCGACGGGGACGGCGAAGAGATGCTGGCGATGAACGGCGCCTTTCCCTTCGGCGCCGATCATCATGACCACCGGGTCGGGCTGGCGCAAATGGCGGCGACCGGGCTGACGGCGCGGCTTCTGACCTTCCCCGGCGCGCTTGGCCTCGATCTGCTGCCGGCGGCCGAGGTGGCGGGGCCGATCGCCGCCTTCAACGACCATCTGGCCGGGCTGGGCGCGCAAACCGGCGGCGCCTTGCGCGGGCTGGCCGGCCTGCCCTTGGCCGATATCGACCGGGCAGCGGCCGAGGTCCTGCGGATCCGGCGCGACCTTGGCCTGCCCGGCATCATCCTGCCCGGCAACTATTTCGCCAGCATCGCGGCGGCGCGCGCCCTGACCCCGATTCTGGCGGCGGCCAACGCGACCGGCGCCCATGTGATGATCCATCCCGGGCTGATGGTCGGGCAGGAACCGCCGGCGCCGCCCGCCGATCATCCGCAATACCGCACCTCGGCGGTGGCGCTGCAAGCGCAGATCGCCGATACCGCGCTGACGCTGGTCCTGTCGGACATCCTCGACGCCTTCCCGCGCATCAGCTTCCAGATCGTCAACCTCGGCGGCACCCTGCCCTTCATCCTTGAGCGGATCGAGGCGATCGCCCGGCACCGCAACGCCGAAGCGCCCTTCCCGACCGGCCGGCTCCGGCGGATCTGGTATGACTGCGCCTCGCTCGGGCCGCGGGCGATCGAGGCGGCGGTGGCGCTTTACGGTGCCGATCGGCTGTTTCTCGGCTCGGACTACCCGATCTTTCACGACGATCCCTTTGCCACCGCGCTGGCCCCGGCGCGGATCGACGAGGATGACCGCGCGCGGATCGCCGGCGGCAATGCCCGGGCCCTGTTCGCGCGTCTCGACGCCGACCGGGGGTGAAGGGCCGCCGCGGCATCGCGGCGCTTGTCATCGCGGCGCCGCACGGCAAGGGTAGGCAGGACCGGACCCTTTCAGGAAAGCCCCGCCATGCCCGACGACGCAACGACCGGCCCGCTCGCCGGCATCACCATCCTCGATCTGACCCATGTGCTGGCCGGGCCCTTCGCCTCATCGACTCTGGCCGACCTCGGCGCAAGGGTGATCAAGGTCGAGCGCCCCGGAACCGGCGACGACACCCGCGCCTTCCCGCCCTTCCTTGACGGCGACAGCGCCTATTTCGCCGGGCTCAACCACGGCAAGTGGTCGATCGCGCTCGACCTCAAGGCGGACGCCGACCGCGCCGTCTTCGACCGGCTCCTGGCGCGTGCCGACGTGGTGCTGGAAAACTTCCGCCCCGGCACGATGGACCGGCTCGGCTATGGCTGGGCGGCGCTTTCCGCCCGCCATCCGCGGCTGATCTACGGCGCGGTCTCGGGCTTCGGCCAGACCGGGCCCGAGGCCGGCAAGCCGGCCTATGACATGGTGGTGCAGGCGCGCGGCGGGGTGATGTCGATCACCGGCGAAGAGGGCGGGCCGCCGGTGCGGGTCGGCGCCTCGATCGGCGACATCGCGGCGGGGATGTATCTGGCCCAGGGCGTGCTGGCCGCACTCTATCAGCGCCAGACCACCGGCAAGGGCGCGATGATCGACATCGCGATGCTTGATGCCCAGGTCGCGATCCTCGAACATGCGGTGGCGATGACCACCGCCACCGGCCACCCGCCCGGCCCGACCGGCGCGCGCCATCCGACGATCACGCCCTTCTCGACCTTCCGCGCGGCCGACGGGTTCTTCGTCATCGCTGCCGGCAATGACGCGATCTTCGCCCGGCTCTGCGGCGCGCTCGGGCTGGACCGGCTGCCACAGGATCCGCGCTTTGCCAGCAACGGCGCGCGCTGCGAGAATGTCCACATGCTCAAGCGGATGATCGAGGCGGTGACGCTGGCAGGGCCGCGCGCGCACTGGATCGCGGCGCTCGAGGCCGCCGGCGTGCCGACCGGCCGGGTCCAGGACATGGCCGAGGTGCTGGTCGATCCGCAGATCCGGGCGCGCGCCATGGTGCTGCCGGTGACGCCGCAGCCCGGCGGCCCTGCCTTCACCGCCGCCGGCAATCCGATCAAGATCTCGACCCTGGCCGAGATCGACCACCGCGCGCCGGCGCCAAGGCTTGACGGCGACCGTGCGACCATCCTCGACTGGCTCGACCGGGCCGAACGCGCCGGCTAGCCCGGGCGGGCCGGGCGGCAAGGCACCCGGCA
>PHEC01000122.1 GCA_002841115.1 Alphaproteobacteria bacterium HGW-Alphaproteobacteria-6
GCGGGGGCGGGGCGCGGCGTCGCCTCGGCACGCGCGGTTTCGGGCTGGGGTGCGGCGGCGGGCGCCGCCGGCGCCGGTTCGGTGACCGCGAAGGGGGTCATCGGCGCCTCGGCGTCATGCGGCTTGACCGGGCGGCTGCGCCGGTCGTCGCGGTCGCGGCTGCGCGGTTCGCCGCGGCCCTTGCCCCTGGCCTCTTCGCGCCGGGCCGGCTGGCGCGCGGCCTCGGAAATCTCGAAGCCCTCGGGCGCCGGGCTGCGCGGGATCGCGGTCTTCAAGAGCGCCTCGATCGCGTCGAGGTATTTCTGGTCCGACGGTGTCGCGATGGTGATCGAGATGCCGCTGAGGCCGGCGCGCCCGGTGCGGCCGATGCGGTGGACGTAATCCTCGGCATGGCTCGGCACGTCGAAGTTGAAGACATGGCTGACCGCCGGAATGTCGAGCCCGCGCGCCGCCACGTCCGAGGCGACGAGAAAGCGCACCGTGCCGTCGCGGAAACCGTCGAGCGTCTTCATCCGCTGGCTCTGTTCCAGATCGCCGTGGATCGGCGAGGCATTGAGCCCGTGCGCCCGCATCGACTTGGCGAGGATGTCGACCTCGGTCTTGCGGTTGCAAAACAGGATGGCGTTGGTGCAGGCGGCACCTTCGGCGGTGATCACCGCGCGCAGCAGCTCGCGTTTCTGCTTGGCGGTCTGGTCCTTGCGGGTCGGCACCAGTTCGATCAGCCGCTGCTCGATCGTCTCGGAGGTGGTGGCCTGGCGCGCGACCTCGATCCGGGCCGGGTTTTGCAGGAAGGCCTTGGTGATGCGCTCGATCTCGGGCGCCATGGTGGCGGAATAGAAGAAGGTCTGGCGGGTGAAGGGGGTCAGACTGAAGATCCGCTCGATATCGGGGATGAACCCCATGTCGAGCATGCGGTCGGCCTCGTCCACCACCATGATCTGCACGCCGGTCAGCAGAAGCTTGCCGCGCTCGAAATGGTCGAGCAGCCGGCCTGGCGTCGCGATCAGCACGTCGACGCCGCGGTCGATCAGCTTGTCCTGTTCGGTAAAGCTGACCCCGCCGATCAGCAGCGCCTTGGTCAGCTTGGTGTGCTTGGCATAGATGTCGAAGTTTTCGGCGACCTGGGCGGCAAGCTCGCGGGTCGGCGCCAGCACGAGGCTGCGCGGCATCCGCGCCCGTGCCCGGCCGCGCCCCAGAAGCGTGATCATCGGCAGCGTGAAGCTGGCGGTCTTGCCGGTGCCGGTCTGGGCGATGCCCAGAACGTCGCGGCCTTCAAGCGCATGGGGGATGGCGCCGGCCTGGATCGGGGTGGGGATTTCATAGCCGGCTTCGGCAACGGCTTGCAGGACCCGGGGGTCCAGTTTCAGATCGGAAAATTTGGTCATGAGCGTCCATCAGGATGCGGCTTCGGGCCGCAAAGGTGAAGGGACGCTGCTACCCGGGCGCCCCGGCAAAGCCCACCGGATGTGGGTTATTGCCCCCCTACTGCAAATGTCGCGAAAGGTCAATCACCGGTGCAGCCGGGACGCAGGGCCCGGGCCTCTCGGGCCGAAAGGGTGCACCGCCCGCCCTTGCGGGCGGACGGTGCGACGGTGGGTGCACGAGGGGAAATCCCGGGGTTGGGGTGCCCGGGGTCGGTTCTACTGTCCCGAGGGCGGGGGCCGCCCTCAGGTCTTGCGCCGGCGTCTCAACCAGGCACCGAGGCCGAGACCGGAGAGCAGAAGCGCGCCTCCGGCCGGCAGCGGCACCGAAGCGGTATCGACCCGCAGCGCTCCGAGGTGGCGTTCGCTGTCGGTTCCCTGGCGCTCGGTCACCAGGAAAGAGATCCGGTAGGTGCCCGGACCCAGCGCGAACCGCCCCGAACTGAAGTCGGGATCGGTCAGCGCGTCGTCGAAACGCATCCCGACCGCTGATCCGTTGTCGACCGGGGCGGAGGTCTGCCCGAGCGAGATCAGATTGGCGAAGACTTCGAATCGGTCACCCGAAAAGAAGCCGTCGACCACGGTCAGGAAGGCGTTTGCGACCAGTGTGACGTCGAAGGTGCGCGGAACCGTGGTGCCCACCCCGAAAAAGGAGAAGCGATCCCATCCACTGTCGACGTTGAGTGTGACGGCGTGGGAAGGCCCCGCCGTCACCAGCGCGGCTGCCACGGCCAGCGCCTTGATTGACATGTTACTCATAGCAGCTCCGTTTGTTGCGGGTGGCGCGTCAATACTTGTGGCAATTGAGACAATTTTGAGGCGAGCGAACCGGTCGTCGGGAAATTCGGGACAGACAGGGCTGCGGCCCCGGATTGGTTCCGGATGCGCTACAGTTCGGGCGGAATTTTGCGGTGATTTCGGTCAAATTGGCCGCCCGACCCATTCGTTTCCAGATGACAATCAACCAGAAAGAGAATCACTGTCACGGTTTTGCCCTCTTATCGTCACGGTTGCCGCGACGGGTTGATCTGCGACCCGCCAAGGATCTCCGGTCTCGGGGCCGGCCTTGCCGTGCCTGCCTGCCGCCCCTGGTCTGATCGGTGCAGGCCTTGCGCCGGAATCCGGTATCCAAGCATGCCGAACCTGCTTTAGGTATGGTCCGGAACGGCGTCGGGGCCAGACTGCGGGGCTGATCTGCGGCGGTGAAACGGCAAAGGTGGCGGGTGCTGCCCATCCATGTGATCAATCTGGCGCGGGCGCCGGACCGGCTGGCGCATATGGCCGGCGAACTGGGCCGGCTGGGCCTTGACTGGCAGCGTTTCGACGCGACCGACCGGCTGTCGCCGGGCGCTGCCGGCCCGGCGGCGGGGTTCGCGACCGGGTTCGCGACCGGGCGCCTGGCCCGCGCCTTTCCGGCGACGCCCGGCGACATCGCCTGTTCGCTCAGCCACCTGCGCCTCTGGCACCTGATCGCCGAGGGGCCGGCCGCGGCGGCGGTGGTGCTGGAGGATGATGCCCGCCTGGCGCCCGGATTCGCCGGTTTTGCCAGCGAGGCGGTTGTCGACCTCATGGGCCGCCACGGCATGGGCGCGCTGAAGCTCGAGTTCTGGCCCGGCCCCCAGCAAAGCCGCCGCCGGCCGGTCGGGCGCGACCTTGGCCCGGTCGGCGGCGGCGCCCGGCTTTACCGGATGCACAGCAGCTTTCTTGGCACCTGCGGCTATGTCCTGACGGCCGAGGCGGCGCGGTCGCTGTTGCGGGCCTTTCCGCGCCCCTGCGTGCCGGTCGATCACCTGCTTTTCGGGGCCGAGGCGGCGCTGGGGTTCGACCTGCTGCGGCCGGGTTTCGTCAACCCGGCGCCGGTCCTGCATGACACCGCGGCCTTCGCCTCTGATATCGGCGCCGAGCGGGTGACGCGCGGCCGCAGCGCCGGAAGGCGGCTGCGCGATCTTGTCCTGCGCCGCCGGATTGCCGCCGCCATTGCGCGGGGCGAGGCGGCGCCGGTGACGATGCGCTTTGCCGGCGAGAGGTGACGAAAGGCCGCGCGGCGCCGCAAGGCGCGCGGATCAGACCATCATTTCCTTGGTCGCGGTCAAGCTTACCGCAGGGTGATCGCGGCCGATCCGGTCGATATCCCATTGCAGCCGGGTCAGAAAGACGATGTCGCCGTCGTGGTCAAGGGCGATATGGCCCTTGTTGGCGGCGACGAAGGCCTCGACCGCGGCCCGCGGGCCACTGACCCAGCGCGCCGAGGTGAACTGCGTCGGCTCGAACCGCACCGGCAGCCCGTATTCCAGCTCGATCCGGCTGGCCAGCACCTCGAATTGCAGGGCGCCGACGACCCCGACGATAAAGCCCGAACCGATGGCCGGCTTGAAGACCTTGGCCGCCCCTTCCTCGGCGAACTGCATCAGCGCCTTTTCCAGATGCTTGGCCTTCAGCGGGTCGCCGGCGCGCACCGTCTGCAACAGTTCCGGCGCGAACGAGGGGATGCCGGCAAAGCGCAGCGCCTCGCCCTCGGTCAGCGCGTCGCCGATCCGGAGTTGGCCATGGTTCGGGATGCCGATGATGTCGCCGGCCCAGGCCTCTTCGGCCAGTTCGCGGTCGGCGGCGAGGAACAGGACCGGGTTCGAGATCGCCATCGGTTTCTTCGATCGGACATGGAACAGCTTCATGCCACGGGTGAAATGCCCCGAGGCGAGGCGGACAAAGGCGACCCGGTCGCGATGCTTGGGGTCCATGTTGGCCTGGACCTTGAAGACGAAGCCGGCGACCCGGTCCTCGTCCGGCGCGATCTGGCGCTCGGCGGTGGTCTGCGGCTGGGGTTCCGGCCCGTAGTCGCCGATCCCCGCCATCAGTTCCTTGACCCCGAAGGAGTTGATCGCCGAGCCGAACCAGATCGGCGTCATGTGGCCCTCAAGAAAGGACTGCCGGTCGAAGGCGGGCAGCAGTTCGCGCGCCATCTCGACCTCTTCGCGCAGCTTGGCAAGCTGTTCGGCGGGCACATGATCGGCCAGTTTCGGATCGTCGAGCCCGGCAATGGTGATGCTTTCGGCCACCCGGTTGCGGTCGGCCCGGTCCATCAGTTCCAGCCGGTCGTGCAAGATGTCGTAGCAGCCGAGGAAATCGCGCCCCTGGCCTATCGGCCAGGAGGCCGGCGTCACGTCGATGGCAAGGTTTTCCTGGATCTCGTCGATGATCTCGAAGGTGTCGCGCGCCTCGCGGTCCATCTTGTTGCAGAAGGTCAGGATCGGCAGGTCGCGCAGCCGGCAGACCTCGAACAGCTTGCGGGTCTGGCTTTCCACCCCCTTGGCCCCGTCGATCACCATGATCGCGGCATCGACGGCGGTCAGCGTCCGGTAGGTATCTTCCGAGAAATCGCTGTGGCCCGGCGTGTCGACGAGGTTGAAGCGATAGGGGCCGAAGTCGAAGGACATCGCCGAGGCCGAGACCGAGATGCCCCGGTCCTTCTCCATCTGCATGAAATCCGACCGGGTGCGGCGCGCCTCGCCCTTGGCGCGGACCTGGCCGGCCATCTGGATCGCGCCGCCGAAAAGCAGGAACTTCTCGGTCAGCGTGGTCTTGCCGGCATCAGGGTGCGAGATGATGGCGAATGTGCGCCGCCGGGAGATCTCCGGCGGCAGGGCGGGGTGGTTTGTGGCAGGGTCCAGCATGACCGCAGGCTATAGCGGGCGCGGTGGACCTCTGCAATCTCAGGCGAAACCGGCGACGGTCGGGCGCGCGATCAGAAGATCGCAAGGCGGTTCGCGCATCAGCGATGCCGCGAGGCTGCCGAGGATCGCGGTTGCCAGCGCCGGGCGACCATGGGCGCCGACGGCGATCAGGTCGGGTCTGGTTTCGGCGATGGCCTGCGCCAGCCCGCTTGCGACCCCGCCCTCGGCAAGGCGGATCGCAAGCCGGTCCTTCGGCAGGTCGAAGCGCTTGCGCCATGCCGCCTCGGCCTGCTCGGCCTCGTGCAGGAAGGCCGCGGCCGCGCCGCCCGGCATGAAGCCGCGATAGGGGACATGATAGACATGAAGCCCGACATGGGTTGCCTGCGGCGCGAGGGTCCTTGCCGTGATGGCCGCCGCCGCCGCCGCAGGCGAGAAATCGACCGCCTCGAGAACGGTGGCGTAGGCGGCCGCGGCCGGCGCCGTCACCAGAAGCACCGGGCAGCTGACCAGGGCCACGATCCGCTCCACCGTGGTCTGGCGGAAGAGATCGGCGACCGGCCTTTCGCGGTGACGACCGAGAACCAGCAGATCGGCCTTCTCCTGCATCGCATGGTCGGCGACAGCCCGCGCCGGATCGCCTTCGATCACCGCGATCTGCACGGCATCGGTCCTGCCGGCGTCGAAGGCTGCGACGATGCGCTCCAGTTCGGCCCGGCTGGCCTTGACCAGCGTGTCGGCAAGCGCGCGTGGCAAGGCCTCGTCGATCACCGTCAGCACCGTCAGCCTGGCCCCGGCCTGCCGGGCCAGCAGGAGGGCGCGGTGCACCGCCCTGTCGCCGCGGTCTGAAAGGTCGGTTGCAGCGATGATATGCGTCATTGTCGGGGTCCTCGCTTCGGTTCCTCTGGCCTGCGCTGAGATAGGTGGTTTGGCCGGCGGTTTCAACGCGATGAGACACTATGTCCCTGATCCGGACCCGCGGTTCAGAAGCGACTGGCGGGCAGCCGGGTCAAGCAGCTCGCGACCCGCCTCGGTGCCGAAATGCTGGCTCTGGCTGAGGCCGGGGAAGCGGGCCTTGACCTCGCCCGCCAGTTCGGGCGGCAACAGCCCGACGGTCGCCTCGTTCACCATCAGGCTTTCGGCCGGGATGCCCTCGGCGTAGATGATCTCGTGGCGGTCGAAGACCAGACTGTAATAATCGACAAAGCCGCCCTCACGCCGCCGGACGCTGTCGTCATCGACAAGATGCTTTGCCTGCACCAGCAACTCGGCCGTGCTGCCCAGCCGGCGCGGCCCGCGCTGGTAGATGAAGATGCGGTGATGGGGGCTGACCACCAGATCGCCGAGGTTGCCGAGGGTTCCGGCGCCGATCACCACCGGGGCAAAGGCGCCACGCGCCCGGAAGGTCGCCTTGCCGATCCAGCGCAGCGGCTGCGGCCCGTGGTCGCGGGTCAGGACACGGTCACCCGGTGCCAGCATCTCGATCGCGGTCTGCGCGCCGCCGGGCAAGGTGATCATCGTGCCTGCGGCAAAGGAAATGCACAGGGTGTCGCCAAGGCGCACCCCGGCGGTCTCGGCGCTGGCGGCCAGAAGCGTGTAGTCAAGCCGCGGCACGAGTGGCGACAGCGGCAGGGCAAGGCTGGCGCCGCTGGCCGGATGCCGGGCATGCAGCAGTTCCACCCTGTCGCCATCCGGCGCCATCAGGGTCAAGAGCGAGGTGAAGCACAGCGCATCGCCGGCCCGGCCCAGCCCCGAGCCCTCGGCCAGCGCCTGCTCGCGCCCGTCGCCGGTCGCCGGACACATGAGCAGCCGGACCGCCCGCGCCTCGGGGTCGAGCCGATAGACATCGCCGGGCTCGCAATCGGATGCCGGTCCGATCGCATCGCCAAGATTGGCGCCTGCGACGACGCGGATCGCCCCGGCCGCAAAGGCATGGGCGGCATGGGCCGGAACATCGGGTCTGTCGTCTTGCATCCTCGGGCCTTGCTGGCAGATCACCGGGCCGGCTTAGCAAGGCCGCGCGGCCTGCGTCAATCGCGGCGCCCCCGCCTGCGGGCCGGTAGGCTCTGGTCCTGACCGGCGCATTCGCTATGCTCGGCCCGACCGACAGCACAGGAGGGCGGGGAATGGAACTTGGAATTCGCGGCAGGCGCGCACTCGTTTGCGCCGCCTCGAAGGGGCTTGGGCGTGGCTGTGCCGATGCCCTGGCGGCGGCCGGCGTCGATCTGGTCATCAATGCGCGCGGCGCCGAAACGCTGGCCGAGACCGCCGCGGCGATCCGCACCCGCCACGGTGTCGCGGTGACCGCGGTCGCCGCCGACATCACCACCGAGGCCGGCCGCGAGGCGGTTCTGGCGGCGGCAGGCGACATCGACATCCTCGTCACCAATGCCGGCGGCCCGCCGCCCGGCCTGTGGAGCGACTGGAACCGCGACGACTTCATCCGCGCGCTCGACGCCAACATGCTGACGCCGATCGCGCTGATGACCGCGCTCTTGCCGGCAATGATGGCCCGCGGCTGGGGCCGGGTCGTCAATATCACCTCGCAATCGGTCAAGGCGCCGGTCGCCCAGCTCGGCCTGTCGAACGCCGCCAGGACCGGGCTGACCGGCTATGTCGCCGGCACCGCGCGCCAGGTCGCGCCCTCCGGGGTCACGATCAACAACCTTCTGCCCGGCATCCACGCCACCGACCGGGCGCTGGCGCTCGATACCGGGGTGGCCGGATCCGCCGGCATCACCCTCGACGAGGCGCGGGCCCGCCGCGCGGCGACGATCCCGGCGCGGCGCTACGGCACGCCGGAGGAATTCGGCGCCGCCTGCGCCTTCCTGTGCAGCCAGCATGCCGGCTTCATCGTCGCGCAGAACATCCTGCTCGACGGCGGCGCGACCAACGCGACAATCTGATGGTCTTCTTCGTTGTCGAAATACCCCGGGGGTCCGGGGGCGGCGCCCCCGGCCGGCGGTGCTCTCTCTTGCCGGGCGATCCGCGGCCTGCTATCCGGAATGAATCCCGACGAATTCTGTCGGACAAACGGATCCGGAACCAGTGATAGTCGGGCCAGTGAAAGTCGGGCCAGTGAGAGATGGGCCAGTGACCGATACGCCGCCGCGCCTCGAGGCCCGCAACCTCGTCCGCCTCTTCGATGGCCGGCGGGTGGTCGATGATGTGTCGCTGACCATCGGCGCGGGTCAGGTGACCTGCCTGCTCGGCCCTTCGGGCTGCGGCAAGTCGACGACGCTCAGGATGATCGCCGGCGTCGACATGCAGGATACCGGCACCATCCATGTCGATGGCCAGCTGGTCTGCGACACCGTCTTCCGGATCCCGCCCGAGCGTCGCTCGATCGGGCTGATGTTTCAGGATTTCGCGCTTTTCCCGCATCTCGACGTCGCCGAGAACATCGCCTTCGGCCTGCCGAAGGGCGGCGCGGCACGCAGCGCGCGGGTCGGCGAGTTGCTGGAGCGGGTGGCGCTGGCCGGGTTCGGCGCGAAATACCCGCACGAGTTGTCGGGCGGCGAGCAGCAGCGCGTCGCGCTGGCGCGCGCGCTGGCGCCGCGGCCGCGGATCCTGCTGATGGACGAGCCCTTCTCGGGCCTCGACGAACGCCTGCGCGACGGCATCCGCGACGACACCCTGGCGCTTCTGAAGGAAGAGGGCACCGCGGTCCTGCTGGTCACCCACGAGCCGCATGAGGCGATGCGGATGGCCGACGAGATCGCCCTGATGCGGGAAGGGCGGATCGTGCAGATGGGCGCGCCCTACAACCTCTACAACGCCCCGGTCGACCGCGAGGCGGCGGCGTTCTTTTCCGACATCAACATCCTGCGCGGCGCGGTGCATGGCGCGCTGACCCGCACCCCCTTCGGCGAGTTTCTTGCCCCCGGCGTCGCCGATGGCACCGAGGTCGAGATCGTGATCCGCCCGCAGCACCTGAAGATCGACTTCGACCGGGCCGGGCGCGGCCCCGACCCGACACCGGCCGATGGCACCCCGGCGCGGGCCCGGGTGGTGCGCGCCCGCTTCATGGGCCGCGACAGCCTGGCCGAGTTCCGCATGGACGAGGGCGGCGCGATCCTGCGCGCCACGGTGCCGGGCGTCTTCATGCCGCGCCCCGGCACGGTAATGTGGCTGATGATCCGCCGCGATCGCTGCTTCGTCTTTCCGCGCGCCGGCTGAGCCCGATCAGCCGCCGGGATGGCCGGCTCAGGCGTGGGCCAGATACCAGCGCCAGTCCTGTTCGCCGACCTCGGCGGCGAATTGCCGGTATTCGGCCCACTTGATCGCGAGGAACACCCGCAGGAAATCCGCCCCCAGCGCCTC
Organism: Alphaproteobacteria bacterium HGW-Alphaproteobacteria-6; assembly: GCA_002841115.1. Taxonomy (GTDB): domain Bacteria; phylum Pseudomonadota; class Alphaproteobacteria; order Rhodobacterales; family Rhodobacteraceae; genus Albidovulum. The sequence goes on from PHEC01000122.1 coordinate 9,413, forward strand.
TTGCGCCCAGCGTGATGCCTGAAGCGCGCCAAGGGCGCTGCGCCAGTCGGCCGCGATCGCGTCATCGGCCGCGCCGGCATAGCCGTTGCCGGTGGTCGCCGGGCCGGGGTCGGCGCGCCGGGCGATGCCGTCGGCCATCGCCGCCAAAGCGGCCGCAGCGGCGAGATAGGGATTGGCGTCGGCGCCGCAGATCCGGTGCTCGACATGGCGCGAGGCGGGCGGACCGCCGGGGATGCGGAAGCTGACGGTGCGGTTGTTCACCCCCCAGTTGCGCCCGACCGGGGCATAGCTCTGGCTCTGGAAGCGGCGGTAGGAATTGGCATGCGGGCAGAAGATCGCCAGCGTTTCCGCCAGCCGGTCGCGCATGCCGCCGATCGCCTGGCGCAGAAGCGGCGTGCCCTCGGCATCGTCGCTGGCGAAAAGGTTGCGCCCCTCCGTATCGGCAAGGCTGAGGTGCAGGTGCATGCCATTGCCGGCCTGCCCGGCCAGCGGCTTGGCCATGAAGGCGGCCTGAAACCCGTGCGCCGCCGCGACCCCCTTAGCGCGTCCATCCGGTGATCGAGCGTCAGCTCAAGCTGCCCGGGCCCGTATTCCGAGATCGCGGTGCGCAAGGGCAGGCCCTGCACCTCGGCGCCCGCGTAGAGATCGTCGAGGAAGGGCTGCATCTCTTCCAGTTCGGCAAGGCCGTAGACCTGCGGCGCGTCGGGGCGCTGGCCGTTGCGCTGGCGCGCCGGCTCTGGCCGGCCGTCGGCGCCGCGGTCCCGATCAAAGAGGCAGAATTCCAGCTCGACCGCCATCACCGGATGGAAGCCTTCGGCCTTCAGCGCCTCGATCACCCGGATCAGCACATGGCGCGGATCGGCGATGGCGGCGGGCAGGCCGAGCGTCGGATGCATCGAGACCTGAAGCTGGCCGGTCGGGCCGGTGCCGGGGGCGCGCCGTCGCCAGGGTTGCAGGGTCAGGCTGCCGGGCAGCGGGAAGGTCAGGCAATCGGCATCGGCCACATCCCAGACCAGCCCGGTCTCGTCGACATCCTCGCCGCGGATCGTCAGCCCGAGGATCGAGGCGGGCAGCGGCCGGCCGCGCTGATAGACTGTCAGCAACTCGTCGCGGTGCAGAAGCTTGCCGCGCGGCACGCCGTTGAGATCGAAGAGGATCATCTCGATGCTGCGCAGGTCGGGGTGGCGGGCGAGGAAGTCGCGCGCCTCGGCGGGGTCGGCGAAGGACATCGGCAGCGTCATGCGGTGGCCTGCGACTGCGCGGTGGCGGCAAGATCAGCCAAGGCCCGGTCGAGGGTGGCGACCAGACGGTCGACATCTTCGGCGGTGGTTTCGGGGCAGCACAGCATCATGTTGTGGAAGGGCGTGATCAGGATGCCGCGGTTGATCAGGTAAAGATGCAGCGCCTCGCGCAGCGGATCATCAAAGGCGGCCTCGGCCTCGGCGCCGGTGCGCGGCGGGGTGGCGCAGAACTGGAACTCGCAGCGCGCGCCAAGCCGGGTGACGCACCAGGGCAGGGCATGGCGCGCGATCAGTGCGCGAAGGCCGGTCGCCAGCCGATCGGACAGCGCCAGCATGTGGTCATAGGCGGCCCGGGTCATCACCGCCTCGAGGTTGACGCGCATCGCATGCATGGCAAGCGCATTGGCCGAGAGCGTGGTGCCCATGCCGGAATGGCCGTGCCCGCCCGCCGCGGCGGCCGCCGCGCGCGCCTGCGCCATGCCCGCGGCCACCGCCGCGCTGACCCCGAAGACCCCGGCCGCGACGCCGCCGGCCACCGGCTTGCCCATCACGAAGATATCGGGATCAAGCCGCCATTCGCGGGTGCAGCCGCCGAAGCCGGTCGAGATGGTGTGGGTCTCGTCGATGATCATGAGGGCGCCATGGGCGCGGGTCAGGTCGCGGCAGGCCGCCATGAAGCCCGGATCGGGCAGGACCATGCCGATATTGGTCATCGCCGGTTCGCAGATCAGCGCCGCGACATCGCCCGGCGCCAGTGCTGCGCGCAGCGCATCGGGGTCGTTGAAGGGCACCGCCCGGCTGGTCAGCGTCAGATCCTGGGCCTGGCCGATCAGGCCGGGCCGGTGAACCGTGCGCCCTCGCGCCGCGCGCACCATGACGTCGTCGACGGTGCCGTGATAGCAGCCGTCGAAGACCACGATCACCTTGCGCCCGGTGATCGCGCGGGCCCAGCGCAGGGCGGCGCGGTTGGCGTCGGTCGCGGTCGCCGTCACCTGCCAGAAGGGCAGCCCGAAGCGTTCGGCCAGCAACTCGCCGGCGCGGACCGCATCCTCGCCGGGGAGCATCGTGGTCAGCCCGCGCGCCGCCTGATCGGCGATCGCCGCGGCCACCGGCGCCGGCGAATGGCCGAACATCGCGCCGGTATCGCCAAGGCAGAAATCGACATGGTCATGGCCGTCGACATCGCGGAACCGCGCGCCGCGCGCCTCGGCGACGAAGAGCGGGCAGGGGGTCGACCAGTCGGCCATCCAGTGCATCGGCACGCCGTCGACCAGCGCACCGCGGGCGCGGGCGGCAAGCGCCGAGGACACCGGGTTGCGGGCGAGAAACAGCGCGCGTTCCGCGGTGGTCAGGGCGGCGACGGCGGCCGGGTCGATGCCGCTTCGGGGCATGGAAAAGCTCCTTGCAATTTGCCTGGATTTCTTATCTGTGATCACAGAATGCGTCAATCGGCTTGTTTCGGTGAAAATCCGTGAAGACCCCTGAAATCCGTGATGCCAGATCCGGGGCGATCGGCGGGCCTGCGGCAGGCTTGGCGGTGACGCTTCAGGACCGGGTCCATGCCGCGATCCGGGCCGATATCCTGGCCGGGCGCTTTCGCCCTGGCCAGCGGCTGAAGATCCGCGATCTGGCCGCATCCCTCGATACCAGCCCGATGCCGGTGCGGGCCGCCTTGCAGCGGCTGGTGGCGGAGGGCGCGCTGGAGGCCGAGGCGCTGCGATCGGTCCGGGTGCCGGCGCTGAGCCGGGCCGGGCTGGAGAACCTGCTGCCGGTGCGGCTGGCGCTGGAGGGGCTGGCGGCAGAGGCGGCCGGCGCCCGCATCGACGCGGCCGGGATCGCGACGCTGACGGCCGGCGTTGCACGGATGGACCAAGCGCTGGGCGCGCATGATTTCGCGGCCTATCTGACGGAAAACAGCCAGTTTCACCTGACGCTCTATCGGGCGGCGGGCAATCCGGTGCTGCTGCGGATGATCGAGCAACTCTGGCTTCAGGCCGGGCCGGCCTTTACCTGGCTGGTCACCAGCGACGATCTGTCGCCGCGACTGAACAGCTTTCACCGCGACTGTCTTGCCGCCCTGGCCGATGGTGACGGGCGCGCCGCCCGGGCGGCGATCGAGGCCGACCTGCGCTATTTCGGCCAGCATCTGCTGATGCTGCTTGATCTCGATCCGGCGCATCGCAACGCCTGAGCCCGCCGGTGCGATCCGGGCGGTGCCGGGGCTTCCCAAGGTGATTCGCGCGTGTTAACCTTTTCTCAAGAACTCGCCGCAAAGCGGCGCAAGATCACAAGAAACGATACAAGGCAGGCAGAATGGGCGGCTATGCGGGCGATCGGGGCATATTTGTCCTGCGCTGGGCTGAAACCGAGATCGACGGGGTGCGCGGTGCCGCGCCGGGCCGGCTGAGTGTCGGTGCGCAGTGGCGTTGGCTGGGCGAGGCGTTGCGGATCGACGGGCCGGCCGGCCTGCTGGTTCTGGGTGACATGATCGGCGCCGGGCTCGGCGGGGCTGCGCTGCGGGCGCGGGCGGCGCAGAAGGTGCGCCGGATCCTCGGACGGGGCGGCATCGTCGCGCCGGGCGTGCCGGGCGTGCCGGCGGCATGGCGGGATGCCGCGGATGTGGCAGGCGATGCCGGGGGCGCCGGGTTCACCGTGACCGATGGCCGGCGCAGCTACGCGCTGGGTCTGACCGCGGTGTCCGGCGGCGGATGGCTGGTTCTGTGCACCGGGGCAATCCCGCCGGCGGGCACCGACCTGCATGTCATTGCCTGCCACTGTGGCGAAGAGGCGCCCGGCGCCGCGATCGACGCCGATCACGAGGCGCGGTCCGGCGACCGGCAACGGCGCATCCCGGCCGCGGGCGCACGGTTTGACGCGATCGATGGCGCGAGCGCGGGCGGCGTCATCTGCTTCACCCCCGGCACCCGGATCGCCACCCCCGACGGGCCGCGCGCGATCGAGACGATCCGCCCCGGCGACCGGATCAGCACCCGGGATGACGGCGCGCAGCAGGTCCTGTGGGCCGGCGCGCGACGGATGAGCGGCGCGCGGCTTTACGCGCTGCCGCATCTGCGTCCGGTGCGGATCCGCGCCGGCGCGATGGGCGAGGCGCGTCCCGAAGGTGACCTGATCGTTTCGCCGCAGCACCGGATGCTGGTCAAGGGGGCACAGGCGCAGGCACTTTTCAGCCATGACGAGGTGCTGGTGGCGGCGGCCGACCTGATCGACGACCGCATGGTGGTCACCGAAACGGCGCTGCGCGAGGTGACCTATGTCCATCTGATGACCGGGCGGCACCAGATCGTCTGGGCCAATGGGCTTGAGACCGAAAGCTTTCATCCGGCCAATGCCTGTCTTGACATGATCGCGCCCGATCAACGCGCCGCACTTCTGTCGGCGGTGCCGGGGCTTGATGCCGATCCCGGGCGTTATGGCGGCTTCGCCCGGCGCAACCTGTCCTCGGCCGAGGCCGCGATCCTGCGCCACGGCGCGACCTGAGAGGCGGCCGGGCGCTGTGCCGTGCCGCCCGATGGCGCGCTCGGTGGCGCGAAGGTGATCGCGCGAGGCTTGCCGCTGCGGCGCACTTCGGCGAAGGTCGGGAAATGCAGGCGGGGAAAGGCAGATGAGGCGCGTATCTCGGCGGTTCGTCCTGGGCGGTGCGCTCGGGGCGCTGGCATGCGGCGCCCGGGCCGAGGCGCCG
>PHEC01000123.1 GCA_002841115.1 Alphaproteobacteria bacterium HGW-Alphaproteobacteria-6
GGGCAGGTCTACTTAGACGGCGCCAACATGAATGCCATGGTCGGCCTCTGCCGCCCTGGTGAACTTGGTGCGGATGTTTGCCATCTCAACCTCCATAAAACCTTCGCCATTCCTCATGGCGGCGGAGGACCGGGCATGGGTCCGATTTGTGTGGCTTCCCATCTGGCACCCTTTCTTCCAAATCACCCCTTTGCATACTCGAACGATCGAAGCGAAAAATCAGGTGCTGCTGGCGCTGTTTCTGCGTGCCCTGGCGGATCCCCTCTCGTCTCCAGTATCTCCTATGCCTATATTGCCTTAATGGGAGAAAAAGGCCTCAAACAGGCCACTCGAATGGCAATTCTCAACGCCAATTACATCGCGAAACGGCTGGAGGGGGCCTATGAGGTGCTCTACAAGGGCCGGAATGGTCGCGTGGCGCATGAGTGCATCCTGGATGTGCGCCCCTTTGCGGAAAGCGCAGGTGTCACCGTCGACGACATCGCCAAGCGTCTGATCGATTGTGGTTTTCACGCGCCGACGATGAGCTGGCCGGTGGCCGGCACGCTGATGGTGGAGCCGACCGAGAGCGAGACCCGCGCCGAGCTTGACCGTTTTTGCGACGCGATGCTGGCCATCCGCGAAGAGATCCGGCTGATCGAGAACGGCACCTGGCCGCAAGACGACAACCCGCTCAAGAACGCGCCGCACACCGCCGCCAGCGCCAGTTCCTGATCCGGCCCGGCGACGCGCCCGGCCATCACCTGTTCGGCCAGCAGCCGCACCATCACCCGCGCCTGCTCGTCGAGATGCAGCACCAGCCGGATCTCGACGGCGAGCGGCGCCAGCATCGCATGCAGCCGCGCGATCTCGGCCGGCGCCGCCAGCGTGGTGACCAGTTGCGCGGCACTCAGCACCAGATGCGCCGGCGCCTCGGCGGCGATCTCGCTGCGCAGCGCAGCGGTGACGCCGGCGCGCAGGGCCGCCTGCCGGGTCGGGGCGGCATAGCCGCGGGCATGGCGCAGGGGATCGACATGGCCCGGATCGGTCGCGGCCATGACCAGCTTGCTGTGATTGCCCGCGCCCAGCGCCTGCGAGACCCGGATACCGGACGCCCCCAGCGCCCCCGCCGCCCCGGCCAGCGCCGCGCGAAGCGCGCGCGCACCCAGCGCCTCGGGCGTGAGCATCAGCCACAGGATCATGGCGCGCCCCGGTCGGTGTCGCGGGCCGGACCGCGCGGATTGGCGTTGGCCACCCCCCACCACGGCAGATCAAGGCCAAGGAAGGCGCCGATCCGGGCCGACGCCTCGGTGTCCTCGACATCGTATTCGAGATAATCCGCGGCCCCGGCGAAGACCCGGCCGCAGAAGGCGTGATGGCCCTCGATCCAGCGGATCCGCTCGGCGTCGCTGGCGCCATATCCGGCCGGCAGGCCGGGCACCGCCGCCTCGGGCAGGCGGCGCCGGCCGAGATCGGACCAGCGCGCCATCGAGTCCGACAGTTTCGCCGGGTCGCGCCGGGTCAGGATGAAGCGCGCGCCGGGGTGATGCGCCCGGATCGCCGAGATCAGCCCCCAGTCGGTCTGCGGCCAGAGGTTGAGCCCGTGGCGCACGATGTCGATCTCGGTGAAGGCGTCGAACCCGGGCATCAGCGACAGCGGATCTCCGCTGCTGAAATACCCCTCATACATCAGCTTGCCGACGAACCCGCGCAGCCCCGGCGCCTGACCGGGGCGGATCTTCCAGTCGGCGACCGAAAGGCCGGCGCGCTTCAGCGCCTCGCCCAGCGTCGTGGTGCCCGATTTCGGCAGGCCGAGGTTGATCACCTTGAGGGGCGCGGTCATCCCAACGCCCTCAGTGCTGCCAGTTCCACCGGCGGGATCTTCGGCGCCGCCAGCAGGTCGGCCCTGAGTGCGCGATAGGCCGGGTCGGCCAGCAGCCGCGCCAGGGTCTCGCGGTGGCGCGCGACACAGAGGTCGTGCAGCGCGCCGACCCCCTCCAGCCCGGCCAGCCGCGCCATCTCGGCTTCAAGCCGCGGCAGATGGCGCAGGATGGTGTCGTCGTGGTGGCTGTCGTCGTTGCGGTCGCACCAGTAGCTGGTGTCGAAGCTGCGGTTCTCGCGGTTGACATCGCCGCGGTCGTTCTTGACCAGATAGCTTTCCAGCGAGCGCAGCGCGTAGTGGTTGAGCGTCGCGAAGTCGCGCGCACCCTGGGCCGGAAACTTGCGGATCCGGCGCTTGTTCTCGGCCAGAAGGAACTTCTCGGGCACCCTGCGGCCCGAGCCGTCGGTCCAGACCGGGCGGCGGTCGGGTGCCAGGCGGGCGCCGAAGAAGGGCCGGTGCGCGCCGTAGTAGCGCAAGGGAAAATCGCGCCGCACCAGGGTCTTGACCTCTTGCGCGGTCTGGTCGGTCCAGATCTCGGGGTTGTGGCTGCGCAGGAACTGGCCGATCACCGGGTGATCCTCGAAAGCCTCGACATCGCCATTGGCCATGAACTGGAAGGTGACCGAGATCGCCTGCGGATCGCCGCAGGCCGCAATCAGGTCGGCGATGGCGCCGGCGCCGGCGTGGATGTTCAGGAACTCGTCGACATCGGCGATCCAGACCCAGTCGGCCCTTTGCACCAGCGGCTGGCGCTGCGCGTCGGCCAGCGCCTCCATCTGGTAGTTGCGCCCCTGGGCCGGGTTCGGCAGGTGGCGGACGATGCCGTGGCCGGCGAGCCGGTCGAGCAACAGATCGGTGCCGTCGCTGCAATCGTTGGAATAGAAAATGAAATCGGTGACGCCGATGATCCGGTTGAAGGCGATCCATTCGAGGATGAACGGGCCTTCGTTCTTGACGCAGGTGACGGCGGTCACGCGCATGGCGCGGCCTCAACCGGCGCCGGCCGGCCCTTGCCCGCGCGCCGCGCCAGCCGCACCAGCCGGATGCGCTTGTCCGCCTCGATCGCGCCGATCGCCGCCTTCTGCTCGCGCCAGCGCGGCCAGTGCCAGCCCGCGGCATCGGTGATGAACTCCGCACCCTGCAACCCCTCCGCCAGCGCCGGGAAATCGAGCTGTCCGAAGGAATAGCGCCCGGCCCGGCCGCGCCCCTCGGGCACCCAGTCGGCACTCAGCGCCGAGAGGATCGCCGGGGCGGCGCCGGTGAAGGCGCCGACATGGGCGGCGAGCGGCCGGTAGACCTGCGAATTGCGCCGCAGGATGATCGCCGCGCGGCGGGCCGGGCGGTCCGGCTGCCCGGGCTGGCCGGCGAAGGCGAAAAGGTGAAAGGCCGAGCCGTCGAGCCCGACCACGGCGCGCGCGCCACGGTAGCGCGCCACCTGTTCGGCGATCAAGTGGTGCTGGGGGTGATAGATTTCATAGCCGGCGCGGGCGAGGTTTTCCTCCAGCCGGTCTTCCAGCAGCGCGCCGCCCTCGCGCCCGCCGAGCGCGCTGCGCGACAGGTAAAGCCGCTCGCCGCCCGCGGGCGCCACCCCGGGGGCAAAACGGGCGCCGATGAAGGCGCGAAACTCCGGCGTCGCAGTGCTGATCGCGCCAAGGCCGAAGCCCTGGCCGGGCACGATCAGCTCCTCGACCGTGGTCGGCCGGTCGATCAGCGTCACCGGGATGGCCAGACCCAGAAGATCAAGGCAGTCGCGCTGGAACCGCATCAGGGCGGCATTGCCCGGGACCGGGGCGGCGGCCTCATCCGCGGTGACCGGCCGCTTCGGGACGAAGACCAGGCTGTCGGGCAGATCGCCGCCGAGATGGTCGAGCGCCCAGAGCCGCGACAGGCTTTCACACAGGAAATGGCCGAAATGCGACCAGAGCTGACCGCACCAGAGATGCCGGCCGGCGAGATGCGCGACCGGCGCCGGCACGGCCCCGGGCGCCACCATCGTCGCGCGCAGCCCGCGCCAGGTCGCCGAGCCGGCGCAGAAATGCCCCTGCGCATCCAGCACCCCGCAAGCCTGGACCAGCGCCGAGGTCGCCGGCGGCACGACAAGGGCCGAAGGCACGCGCGCGATCGCGCGCGACCAGCCGCCCGCGGGGTCGGGGGGGGCATCGGCCCTGCCTGCCTCTGTCATCGCCTGCCGCATCCCATGTCGGTCTTTTGCTTGGTGGCGATTATGACAGGTCGGGCGCGCGGACCGCAACCGCCACCGGCGATCCGGCGCCGAGATAACGCCGGACCGTTGCCAAAGTGGAAACACCCGGCCGGGCCCGACCACGCCCGCCACCGCCTGTTGCCGAGGCGCCGCAGCCGGTTCGCCCCCTGCCCACCGTGATTGCTTTCTTAACGATGTTCTGATTCCCTGCCGCTGCCGTCGAAAGACGGCTGGCTTGCAGTGATATGGAAGGTATCCCAATGAGCGACACGACCCCCGACAGCGCGGCCACCGAGGCCGTCGCACCCGATGCGGCCGGATCCACCGACCGCAAGGCCCGCAAGGAGCCGGTCTTCGGGCTGAAGCTGATCCGCCGCCGGGTCTCGCGGATCCAGGGCATGCAGCAGCGGCGCAAGGCGGTGCGCTCGCGCGATGCGCTTTTGCGCGAGGTGCTGACGCGCATCGCCGATGGCAGCGCCAACAACCCCAAGGCCTGGGCGGCAGCGGTGCTGGCGGTCTATGACCTGCCGGCAGCCGGGCCCGAAACCGCGGCCGAGGCGGCGGCCGAGGCCGAACTGGCCTGATATCTTGCGGCAGGGGGCGCCTGCGCCCCCTGCCCCGTTCCGCGGCGCCCCGGCCCCGGGCCGGCCAGCCGGTCGATAGCCCCTTGCAGACGCGCGCCACCGACGGCAGGAAGCATGCCCATGCCCCCCAGCGACAAGATCGACGCCGCCGACCGGGCCGCCAGTGGCGACCTTGTCTATCACGGCGTCCGCCTGCCGCCGCATCCGCAATATCTGCCGGAACGCCGGATCGAGCGGATCCGCAATGGCCGCTATGAATGGCAGGAGATCGCCGGCGCGCTTCATGCGGTGCGCCCCGGCGACCGGGTGCTGGAACTGGGCGCCGGCATCGGCATCGTCGGCGCGGTGATCGCGAAGAACCGCGCACCGGCGCGGATCCTGTCCTATGAGGCCAATCCGGCGCTGATCGGCTATGCGCGCGCGATGCACCGGGCCAACGGGCTAGGCGAGGTGATCGAGTTGCGCAACGCGGTGCTGATGTCGGACCCCGATGCCCCGGCGACCACCGATTTCCACGTCCATGCCAGCTTTCTCGGCTCGTCGCTGATCGCGCCGGCCGGGCGCCGCTCGACCCGGGTCGCGGTGGCGGTGGAGCGGCTGGCCGAGGTGACGGCGGATTTCACCCCCGAGGTGATGGTGATCGACATCGAGGGCGGCGAATTGGCCTTTTTCCGCCATGCCGATCTTTCGGCGGTGCGCGCGATCATCGTCGAGTTGCACCCGAAAGTCTATGGTCAGGACGGCATGGCCGAATGCCTGGCCCTGCTGGAGGCCGCCGGCCTCAGCCGCGATGCGGCGGTGTCGCAACCGACGGTGGTGACCTGTCTCCGCCCGGCGGCGGCGGCCGGCTGATCCGGTCAGGGCCGGCGGCAGGCGCGGGTTCGCGGATCGGGCCTGCCCCCCTGCGCATAGGCTCAGCCTGCCCTGTCGGGGCGGATCGTTGCGGTTTCGGTCACGATCAGGTCAAGCCTCTGGTCGGTCGGCTCGACCGGCACCGCGGCGACCTCCTGCGCGGCAAAGGCGAAGCCGATGACGATGACCGGGCCGGCCGCGCGCAGGCCCTCCAGCGTGCGGTCATAAAAGCCGCCGCCATAGCCGAGGCGAAAGCCGCGCCGGTCGAAGGCCAGAAGCGGCACGATCAGAACCTGCGGCTCGATCCAGTCGCCCGCCTCGGGGACCAGCGCGCCGAAGGTGCCGGGCATCATGCGGGCGTCCGCGGTCCAGGACCGGAAGCGCAGCGGCCGCCCCGGCCCTTCGATCACCGGCACCGCCACCGGCCCGGCATGGGCCGCCATCGCCGGCAACGGGTCGATCTCGGTCCGCATCGGCATGTAGCCGGCAAGCCGCCGGCCGGCATATCCGGCAAGGACCCGGCGCAGGATTTCGGCATCGCCCGCGCCGCGCGCCGCGAAGGCCGCCTTGCGCCGTGCGAAGGCCGCGGTCCGGGCCGCCGCCTTGGCCGCCGCAAGGCTCACAGGAGCACGACGGCCGCAAGGCCGAGGAAGGCGAAGAACCCGACCACATCGGTCACCGTCGTCACGAACGCGCCCGAGCCGAGCGCGGGATCGACGCCGGCCTTTTCAAGCGCGACGGGCACCAGGATGCCGGCAAGCCCGGCCACCACCAGATTGACGACCATCGCCGCGGCAAGCACCGCGCCGATCTGGGGCGAGCCGAACCAGAACCAGCCGACGGCCCCCATGGCGAGCGCGAAGACAAGCCCGTTCACCGCGCCGACCAGCACCTCGCGCCGCACGACCCGCCACAGGTTCGAGCCGGTCAGGTCGCGCGTCGCGATCGCCCGCACCGCCACGGTCAGCGACTGCGTCCCGGCATTGCCCCCCATCGAGGCGACGATCGGCATCAGCACCGCCAACGCCACGATCTGCGCGATCACCCCTTCGAACTGCGCGATGACCATCGATGCCAGGATCGCGGTGAAAAGGTTCACCGCCAGCCAGGGCACCCGCTGCTTGGTCGTCTCGATCACGCTGTCCGACAGCGACCCCTCGCCGACACCGGCAAGCCGCAGGATGTCCTCTTCGTGTTCTTCGTCAAGCACCGCCATCGCGTCGTCGATGGTGATGACACCGACAAGGCGGTCGTTCTGGTCGACCACCGGCGCCGAGATCAGGTGATACTGGTTGAAGGCATAGGCAACGTCGCCCTCTTCGTCGAGAACGCCGACAGTGCGGAAACTGTCCTCGGCGATATCGCGCAGCGGCACTGCGCGTTTCGACGACAGAAGCTTGCCCAGCGTCACATAGCCGGTCGGATGCCAGCGCGGATCGATCAGGATCATGTGATAGAACTGGTCGGGCAACTCCCTGGCGTTGCGCAAAAAATCGATCGCCTCGCCGACCGTCCAGTGTTCCGGCGCGGTCACCACCTCGCGCTGCATCAGCCGGCCGGCGGAATATTCCGGATAGGTCAGCGACTGCTCGACCGCGGCCCGGTCGCCGAGGTCGAGGGCTTCGAGGATGCGCTCTTGCTGGGGTTCTTCGAGATCCTCGATCAGGTCGACGACATCGTCGCTGTCCAGTTCGCGCACCGCCTCGGTCAGGACCGCGTGCGGCAGCGCCTCGATCACCTCCTCGCGGATCGCCTCGTCAAGCTCCGACAGGAGCTCGCCGTCGAAGCCCTCGGGCCAGAGCCGCACCAGATCGCGCCGCTCGCCGGCGCCGATCTGTTCGAGAAGGTCGGCGATGTCGGCGGCGTGCAGGGGCGCCATCAGCTGGTCGATGGCACCACCGTCGCCGGCCGCCACCGCCTCGCGGATCGCCGCGACCGCGCGCTGGTCAAGCCCGTAGTCGTCCTCGCCCCGCTCGCTGCTGTCCTGATCGGCCCCGGCCATGCGTCCCCCATGTGATTACCGCGACAGTATCGGAAGCAGTTTCGGGAAAACAGGGGCACGGGCCGGATTTCCCCGCCGCCGGCCCGGGTCTAGACTGCGGTGGCGACAGGATGATGGGGACGGACAGGATGGCAGAGCTTCTGATCGGACAGACCCTCGGGTTTGACGGCAACCCGATGACCGAAGGGATCGGCGTCGCGCGCCATTCGGCGCGCGGCGGGGTGCTGGTCGAGGCGGGGCGGATCGCGGCGGTGGGCGAGGCCGATGCCCTGGTCCGCGCCTACCCTGCGGCGCGCGTCACCGATTACGGCGCGCGGCTGATCTCGGCCGGCTTCATCGACGCCCATGCCCATTACCCGCAGACCGCGATCATCGCTTCCTGGGGCAAGCGGCTGATCGACTGGCTGAATGCCTATACCTTCCCCGAAGAGATGCGCCTGGCCGATCCGGCCTATGCCGCCGAAATCGCCGCGCGCTATTTCGACCTGGTGCTGGCCAATGGCACCACGACGGTATGCAGCTTCTGCACCATCCATCCCGAAAGCGTCGAGGCCTTCTTTGCCGAGGCGCGGCGCCGCGGGTTGCGCGCCTACGCCGGCAAGACCTGCATGGACCGTGACACCGCGCCCGCGGGGCTGCGCGACAGCGCGCAGGGCGCCTATGACGACAGCCGGCGCCTCTTGCAAAAGTGGCACGGGCTGGACCGGCTGTCCTATGTGATCACCCCGCGCTTTTCGCCGACCTCGACGCCCGGGCAGCTTGCGGCGCTGGGGGCACTCTGGGCCGAGAACCCGACCTGCCTGATGCAGACCCATCTGAGCGAGCAGACCGACGAGATCGCCTGGGTGAAGTCGCTCTACCCCGAGGCGCGCGATTACCTTGATACCTACGAGGCGCACGGGTTGCTGGGTGCCGGCGGGCTTTACGGCCATGCCATTCATCTCGAACCGCGCGAGATCGACCGGCTGCGCGAGGTCGGCGCCAGCCTGATCCATTGCCCGACCTCGAACTGCTTCATCGGCTCGGGGCTGTTCGACATGGACGGGCTGAGCCGGGGCGGCCAGCGGATCGGTCTGGCCACCGATACCGGCGGCGGATCGTCGTTCTCGATGCTGCGCACCATGGCGGCGGCCTATGAGGTGGCGCAACTGCGCCACCGCGCGCTGCATCCGGCCGAATTGTGGTGGCTGGCCACCCAGGGCTCGGCCCGCGCGCTTCGCGCCGAGGACCGGATCGGCAACCTGGCACCAGGGATGGAGGCCGATCTGGTGGTGATCGACCTCGCCTCGACCCCGGCGATCGCGCAAGCCGCGGCCCGCGCCGATGATCTGTGGCAGGCGCTGTTTCCGACCATCATGATGGGCGATGACCGCGCGGTGGCGGCGGTCTGGGCCGGCGGGCGGCCGATCCGGCCCGGCCCGGCGCGGGGCTGATCCTTCGCCGTTGATCCGGCGGAGCGCCCTTCGGGCGCAAGCCTGCCTGCACTGCGTGCGGTCTGGCGCCACACCTGGCCGTGACGGCGCCGCCGCCGTCAGGCGTTGAGGTCCTTCAGAAGCCTTCCGTGCTTGCGCACCTCGGCCAGCACGTCGCCGAAGCGGGTGATGCCGCGGCCCTTCAGCATCGGGATCAGCCGCAACAGCGCCTCGGCGGTGGCCGCGGCGTCGCCGATCGCGGTATGGCGCGCCTCTTCGGGGATGGTGATGCCAAGCCGGTGGCCGAGCGCATCGAGGCTGTGGACTTCGTTCTGGCCCCAGACCACCGCCGACAGAAGCACGGTATCAAGGATCGGATTGTCGAAGCGGCGGGCGATGGCGGCCTCGTGGCGGCGCAGGAAGGCCATGTCGAAGGGCGCGTTATGGGCGACCAGCACCGCGCCCTCGGCGAAATGATGGAACTGCCGGCCGACCTCGGCGATGGCCGGCGCCTCGGCGACCATCGCCTCGCTGATGCCGTGGACCGCGGTGGCGCGCGGCGGGATCGAGCGGCCGGGATTGACCAGCCGGTCAAAGACCTCGCCGGCGACGATCCGGCCATTGACGATGCGCAACCCGGCGATCTGCACGATCTCGTCGCCTTCGGCCGGAAGAAGGCCGGTGGTCTCGGTGTCGAAGACGACATAGGTCAGATCCTCGAGCGGGGTCTCGTTGATGCGGTCGTCGCGCGCCTTGAAGAGCAGGTCGAAATCATAGACCACATGGCGCGCCAGCGGCGGCGGGCGGCGGGCGGCGATCCGCGCCTCGAGGATCGGCAGGTGCAGCACGCCGCCGCCGGGCCGCGGTTCGGGCCAGCATTCGGTGGCGTGGCTGTCGAGCACTGCGCGCGCCGTCATCTCGGCCGCGCCGACCTCGAGCGGCCCGGCCAGCCAGCGGTCGAGCGCGCCGACATCGAGCGGCCCGCCGG
>PHEC01000124.1 GCA_002841115.1 Alphaproteobacteria bacterium HGW-Alphaproteobacteria-6
GCCGGCCTGCCTGGTGCCCATAACCACCAGAATGCCTGCGCGGCCTATGCCGCGGCGCGGTGCCCTTGCGCCGGCGCGGGCGAGGCCGCATTCTCGCGGCGCCATGACGGCGTGGGGGGCGGGATGATTCCGGTGCAGGGTTTTGAGGGGCAGGCGGTCGGTGTGCTCGGCCTCGGCCGGTCCGGCCTGGCCACCGCGCGGGCGCTGCACGCCGGCGGTGCGCTGCCGCGGGTCTGGGACGACGCGCCCGAGGCGCGCGACCGTGCCCTGGCCGCGGGATTCGCGCCGCATGACCTGACCCGCGATGCGGGATGGGAGGGGATCGCCGCGCTGATCGTCTCGCCGGGCATTCCCCATCTTTATCCCGCGCCGCATCCGGTGATCGCGCGGGCGATGGCGCTGGGCGTGCCGGTCGACAACGACATCGGGTTGTTCTTCCGGTCCTGGGCGACGGCGGGCTGGGACGCGATGGATGTCGCGCCGAAGGTCGTCGCGGTGACCGGGTCGAACGGCAAGTCGACGACAACCGCGCTCATTCACCACATCCTGACCGGGGCCGGGCGGGCGGCGCAGATCGGCGGCAATATCGGCCGCGGGGTGCTTGACCTCGATCCGGCGGCCGAGGGCGAGGTGGCGGTGCTGGAACTGTCCTCCTATCAGACCGATCTGGCGCGCGCGCTGACCCCCGATATCGCGGTCTTCACCAACCTCAGCCCCGATCACCTTGACCGGCACGGCGGCCTTGGCGGCTATTTCGCCGCCAAGCGCCGGCTTTTCGCCGAGGGCGGGCCCGACCGCGCGGTGATCGGCGTCGACGAGGCCGAGGGGCGGTTCCTGGCGGGCCAACTGGCCGAGGGGCCGAATGACGACCGGGTGATCCGCATCTCGTCCGGCCAGAAGCTTGACGGCGCCGGTTGGTCGGTCTTTGCCCGCAAGGGGTTTCTGGCCGAATGGCGCCGGGGCCGGCAGGTCGCCGCGATCGACCTGCGCGCCATGGCCGGCCTGCCTGGTGCCCATAACCACCAGAATGCCTGCGCGGCCTATGCCGCGGCGCGCTGCCTCGGCCTTGCCCCGCGCGAGATCGAAGCGGCGCTGGCCAGCTTCACCGGCCTTGCCCATCGCAGCCAGCTTGTTGCCGAGGTCGCGGGCGTGCGGTTCGTCAACGACAGCAAGGCCACCAACGTCGACAGCGCCGCCAAGGCGCTTCAGGCCTTCGCGCGCATCCGCTGGATCGCCGGCGGGCTCGGCAAGGAGGGCGGCATCGCCGCGCTGCGGCCGCATCTGGGCGCGGTCGCCAAGGCCTATCTGATCGGCCATTCGGCGCGCGACTTCGCGCTGGACCTCGGCCCGACGACCCCGCATGAGATCTGCGAGACGATGGAGCGTGCCGTGGCCCGCGCCGCGGCCGAGGCCGAGCCCGGCGATACCGTGCTGCTGGCCCCGGCCGCGGCCAGCTTCGACCAGTATCCCGATTTCGAGAAACGCGGCGAGGATTTCACCGCAAGGGTCAGGGCGCTGGCCGACGGGCGCTGAGCGGCGGGTTCCGAGCGGCGGGCGCTCAGAGCATCCCCGGCACCACCAGATCGGGCGGGCGGTGGCCGTCGGCGAAGGTCTTGATGTTGATGATCACCTTCTCGCCCATCTCGGTGCGGCCCTCGATGGTGGCCGAGCCCATGTGCGGCAAGAGAACGACATTGGCCAGTTCGCGCAGCCGCGGGTTGATCTCGTGGCCATGCTCGAAGACATCGAGCCCGGCGCCGGCAAGCTCGCCGGCGCGCAGGCCGCGGGTCAGGGCGTTTTCGTCGATCACCTCGCCGCGCGAGGTGTTGACGATGACGGCGCTGGGTTTCATCAGCTTCAGCCGGCGGGCGTTGATCAGATGGAAGGTCGAGGGCGTATGCGGGCAGTTGACCGAGATCACGTCCATCCGCGCCACCATCTGGTCGAGGCTTTCCCACCAGGTCGCCTCGACCTCGGCCTCCTGCTCGGGGCGCAGGCGGCGGCGGTTGTGGTAATGGATCTGCATGCCGAAGGCATGGGCGCGGCGCGCCACCGCGGTGCCGATCCGGCCCATGCCGAGGATGCCCAGCCTGCGCCCGCCGACCCGGCCGCCCATGAAGGCGGTCGGCGCCCAGCCCTGCCAGGCACCGGCCTGCATCACCGCCAGCCCCTCGGGGATGCGCCGGGTGACGGCAAGGATCAGCGCCATGGTCATGTCGGCGGTATCCTCGGTCACCACGCCCGGCGTGTTCGACACCAGCACCCCGCGCTGGCGCGCGGAGGCGACGTCGATGTGATCGACCCCGGCGCCGTAATTGGCGATCAGCTTCAGCTTGTCGCCGGCCTGGGCAAGCAGCGCCGCGTCGATCGGGTCGGTGACGCAAGGCACCAGCACATCGGCGCGGCGCATCGCCGCGGCCAGCTCGTCGCGGCTCATCCGGGTGTCGGGGTCGCGCAGTTCTACATCGAAAAGCTCCTTCATCCGGGTCTCGACGACCTCGGGCAGGCGTCGCGTCACGACAACACTCAGACGCTGCGATCCCATCGGGGCCTTCTCCTCTCTTCCTTGGCGGTGCGCGTAATGGCAAGGTGCAGCGCAACGGGGCAGGCCACAAGCCCCGAATGCGGGTTCCGCCGACAACCAGCTTGCCACCAGACGCCGGCCGGACAGGCGGCGGGTCCCTGGGGCGGTCCGGGCGTGGCGGCGGCAGGGGGATCCGGGGGCGTGACGGCGGCAAAGGCGGGCAGGACGTGAGCAGGCGAAAGCGGGACGGGATGACGGCGCAGGGCGCGGGGCAACGGGCGTGGTCCGTCGCAGGGGCGGCATCGGCGCTGGCCCTTCTGCTGGCGCTGGCCGGGGCGCCGGCGCCGGCGCGGGCGGACGAGGCATCGGGAACCGCCGGGGCGGCGGCGGCAGAGCGTGGCCCGGTCACCAACCTGCCGGTGCCGCGCTATGTCTCGCTCAAGACCGACGAGGGCAACGTGCGGCGTGGCCCGAGCATCGATCACCGCATCGACTGGGTGTTCCGCCGCCGCAACATGCCGCTGCGGGTGACCGCGGAATTCGGCAACTGGCGCCGGGTCGAGGATAGCGACGGGCAGGGCGGCTGGATCCATTACAGCCTTCTTTCCGGGGTCCGCACCGTCATCGTGCAGCAGGATGCGACGGCGCTGCGCGCCCGGCCCGATGGCGCGGCACCGGTGCTGGCGCTGGCCGAGGCCGGGGTGGTGGCGCGGCTGGGCGAATGCCAGAGCCGGTGGTGCCGGCTTTCGGCCGAGGGTGGCAAGGGCTGGGCCGAGAAGGCGGCGCTCTGGGGGGTCGATCCGGACGAGCTGCGCGACTGAGCGGCCGGCACGGCCGGCGCCGGCCGCGCCGGCCGGAATCCGGTTTCCCGGCGCCGCGATCCGCGCTATCGGATGCGCGCCGCGGGGCGGCAGGTTGCGAGGGACGAGAGGATGGCCGGGCATCACGCAGAGGCGGCGCGGGGCGGCGCGGGGCGGCTGAACCTGTCGGCGGGGCTGGCCTCGGTCCTGGTTGCCTGCACGCTGGTGGCGCTGAAGCTCTGGGCGCTGGGGGCGACGGCGGCGCTGTCGGTGGCGGCCTCGCTGGTCGACAGCGCGATGGATCTGGCGATGTCGCTGGGCGGGCTGATGGCGATCATCTATGCGGCGCGGCCGGCCGACGAGGATCACGCCTTCGGCCATACCTCGGTCGAGGATCTGGCGGCGCTGGCGCAATCGGTCTTCGTGCTGGTCTCGGGCGTGGTGATCGGCTGGGCGGCGATCTTGCGGCTCTTGGCCGAGACGCCGCAGCCGCTGGCCGATCAGGGCCGCGGCATGGTGGTGATGGCGATCTCGATCGGGCTGACGCTGGGGCTGGTGCTGTGGCAGCGCCGGGTGGCGCGGCGGACCGGCAACCGGGTGGTGGCGGCCGACAGCCTGCATTACCTGTCGGACCTGCTGCCGGGCCTCGGCGCGGTGGCGGCGCTCTGGGTCTCGCGCCGCTTCGGGGTCGGGCAGGTCGACAGCGTGGTGGCGCTGGCGGCGGCCCTGATGCTGGTCTTCGGGGCGATGAGGATCGGCAAGGGGGCCTGGGACGCACTGATGGACCGGCGCGCCGACCCGGCGCTGATTGCCGCGATCGGGGCGCTGGCGCGGGACTGGCCGGGGGTCAGGGGCTATCACGACCTCAAGACCCGGACCGCGGGCAGCCGGGTCTTCGTCAACATCCATATCGAGCTGGACGGCGGCCAGAGCCTGCGCGAGGCCCATGCGATCGGCGCCGGCCTCAGGCGCAGGATCATCGAGACCTGGCCGCAATGCGACGTGATCGTCCACAAGGACGTGGCGCGGGAGACCTGAGCGGCGATCCGGCCGATCCGGCGGAAAAGGCCCCGCCGGGGCGGGGCCTTTGCGGTATTCCTGTCGCAGCCCCGCGGGCGCGGGGCCGCTCCGGTTCTATTGCGGGATATCGCCGGTGATGCCTTCGACGAAGAAGTTCATGCCCGCCAGGGTGCCGTCGTCGGCAACCTCGCCCGCTGCCAGCCAGGCGCTGCCGTCCTGCTTGTTCAGCGGGCCGGTGAAGGGGTGATAGGCGCCCGAGCCGATCGCGTCGCGCATCGCCTCGGCCTCGGCCTTGACCTCGGCCGGCACCGCGTCGGTGATCTCGCCGATCCCGACCTCGCCGCCGCCGATCCCTTCCCAGGCGTCCTGGCTTTCCCAGGTGCCGTCGATCACCGCCTGCACCCGCTTGACGTAATAGGGCGCCCAGTTGTCGATGATCGAGGAGACCCGCGGGCTGGGCTTGTATTCGGCCATGTCCGAGGCCTGGCCGAAGCCGATCACCTTGCCGCCGGACTTGGCCGCCTCGGCCAGCGGCGCGGTCGAATCGGTATGGGCGAGGATCACGTCGACCCCCTGTTCGATCAGCGCCTTGGCGGCGTCGGCCTCCTTGGCCGGGTCGAACCAGGTATAGGCCCAGACCACCGAGATGGTGACATCGGGGTTGACCTTCCGGGCATGGATGAAGCTGGAATTGATGCCCTGCACCACCTCGGGGATCGGGAAGGAGCCGATGTAGCCGATCTTGTTCGACTTGGTCATCCGCCCGGCAATGGTGCCCATCACCGCGCGCCCCTCGTAGAAGCGGGCGTTGTAGGTGGCGACATTGGGGTGTTCGCGCTTGTAGCCGGTGGCATGTTCGAACTTCACGTTCGGGAACTTGGCGGCGACGTTGTTGGTCGGGTCCATGTAGCCGAAGGAGGTGGTGAAGATGATGTCGCAGCCCGACAGCGCCATCTGGGTCAGCACCCGTTCGGCATCGGCGCCCTCGGGGACGCTTTCCTGATAGGCGGTCTCGACCTTGTCGCCGAAGGCTTCGATGACCGCCAGCCGGCCCTGGTCGTGCTGGTAGGTCCAGCCGCCGTCGCCGATCGGTCCGACATAGACGAAGCAGGCCTTGGTCTTGTCCTGGGCCTGGGCGGCGCCGGCAAGGCCGAGGCCGAGGCCGATCGCGGCGGTGGCAAGCAGGGTTCTTCTTTTCATCCGTTCTCTCCTGTTGGTCGGGGGCGTTGCCCCGGTGGTTGATTGGCCTCAGCGCGAGGCATGGAAATTCTGCCCGAGGGCGGCCGGTGCGCTCAGCCCGGCCCGGCCGCGGCCCGAGGACATGATGACCAGCACCAGAATGGTTATCAGATAGGGGCTCATCGACAAGTACTCGACCGGGATGCGGGCGCCCGCCGCCTGCAAGTTCAGCTGCAGGACGGTGATGCCGCCGAAGAGATAGGCGCCGATCAGCACCCGCCACGGCTTCCAGCTGGCGAAGACCACGATGGCAAGCGCGATCCAGCCGGCGCCGGCGGTGATCCCGTCGGTCCATTGCGGCACCCGGATCAGGCTGACATAGGCGCCGCCCATCCCGGCCATGGCGCCACCGAAGAGGATGCAGCCCAGCCGGATCCGGTTGACCTTGTAGCCCAGCGAATGCGCCGCCTCGTGGTTCTCGCCGACCGCGCGGATGATCAGGCCGAGCCGGGTCGAGCGCAGCACCCACCAGACCAGCGCGATCATCGCGACCGAGAAATAGACCATCCAGTCATGGCTGAAGAGAATGCGTCCGAAGAACGGGATCTCGGCCAGCGGCCCGAAGGGCACGGCATGCGTCGCCGGCGGCTTGATGCCGTTGTAGCCCTGTCCGGCCAGCGACGACAGGCCGAGGCCGAAGAGCGTCAGCGCCAGCCCGGTGGCCACCTGATTGGTCAGCAGGAACTGGGTGAGGAGAGCAAAGACCAGGCTGAGCGCCGCCCCGGCCAGCGCCCCGCCGAGAAAGCCCACGACCGGGCTGCCCGAGGTCACCGCGGCGATGAAGCCGGCGATGGCGCCGACGATCATCATCCCCTCGACCCCGAGGTTGAGCACGCCGGCCTTTTCCACCACCAGTTCGCCCAGCGCCGCCAGCATGATCGGCACCGCCGCCACCATCAGCGAGGCGATCAGAACCGCCGGGTTGATCCCGTAGAAATCCATCAGCGCGCCTCCTTGACGAACAACAGGAACCGGATCCGGTAGTTCGACAGCACGTCGACGCCCAGAAGGAAGAACAGGAGCATCCCCTGGAACACCTGGATCGCCGCCGAGGGCAGGCCGATGTTGGTCGCCGCCATCTCGCCGCCGACATAGGTCAGCGCCATCAAGAGGCCGGCCAGGACGATGCCCAGCGGGTTGAGCCGGCCGAGGAAGGCGACGATGATCGCGGTAAATCCGTAGCCCGAGTTGAAGTCGATCGAGATCTGCCCGGCCGGGCCGGAGACCTCGAAAAGCCCGGCAAGCCCGGCCAGCGCGCCGGAAATTCCCATGCAGAAGACCACCAGCCGCGTCGGGTTGACGCCGTGGAACCGCGCCGCACGCGGTGCCTGACCGGCCAGCTTGATCTGGAAGCCGAGGATGTGGCGCTGCAGAAGGACATAGACCAGCCCTGCCGTCACCAGCGCCGCCACCCCGCCCCAGTGCAGCCCCGAGCCGGCGATCAGTTCGGGATTCGACGCCGCCTTGTAGGAGGAAAAGCTGCGGCTGCCGGGAAAGCCCGCGCCTTCGGGATTGCGCAGAAAGCCGGTTGCGGCCTTGGCCAGGATCGTCTCGGCGACATAGACCAGCATCAGCGAGACGAGGATCTCGTTGGTGTTGAAGCGGGTCTTGAGAATCGCCGGGATCATCGCCCAGATCCAGCCGCCGAAGGCGCCGGCGAGGACCATCGCCGGATAGATCAGGCGCGACTCGGTCGGATAGGCGGCAAGGCCGACGCTGGCGCCGATCACCGCGCCCATGACGTATTGCCCCTCGGCGCCGATGTTCCAGATCCCGGCGCGAAAACCAAGCGCCAGCCCGATCGCGATCAGGATCAGCGGCCCGGCCTTGACCAGAAGCTGGCCGCGCAGATACCAGGCGAATTCGCCGAAGAGCGGATCCCAGAAGATGGTGCGGATCACCGCGAAGGGATCCTTGCCGAGCAGCGCGAACAGCAGCCCGCCGGCGATCATCGTCAGCACGACCGCGACAACCGGCGTGCCGTATTGCCAGAACCGCGAGGGGGTGGGACGTCTTTCAAGCCTCAGCATGATGCGCGACCTCCATGCCATGGGCGCCGCCCATCATCAGTCCGATCTCGTCGATGGTCAGCCCCTCGACCGGGCGCGGCTTCGACAGCCGCCCGCCGTTCAGCACCGCGAAGCGGTCGGCGATCTCCAAAAGCTCGTCCAGATCCTGGCTGATCACCACCACGCCGGCGCCCTCGGCCGCGCGGTTGAGGATGGCCTGGCGGATCGCCGCCGCAGCGGCGGCGTCGACGCCCCAGGTCGGCTGGTTGATGACGATCACCTCGGGCGCCTGGTCGAGCTCGCGCCCGATCAGGAACTTTTGCAGGTTGCCGCCCGACAGCGCCCGGGCGGCGACATGGCTGCCCGGGGTGCGCACGTCATAGCTGGCGATGACCTCCTCGGCGAAGGCGCGGGTCGCCCGCCAGTCGATGAAACCGCGGCGGGTGAGGCCGCGGCGCAGCGCCCCGGTCAGAAAGGCGTTCTCCACCAGCGACATGTCGGGTGCGGCGGCATGGCCATAGCGATCCTCGGGGGCGGCGACCAGACCGGCGCCGCGCCGCTCCAGCGGCCCGTAGTCGCCCGCCGCGTGGCCGTTGACCCGCACCTTGTCGGGGGCACTGCGCAACTCGCCCGACAGCGCCAGCAGCAATTCGTCCTGACCGTTGCCGGCGACCCCGGCGATGCCCAGAACCTCGCCGCGCGCGACGGTGAAGCTGACGTTCTTCAGCGCCGTGCCGAAGGGGATCGGCGAGGCAAGGCTGAGGTCGGTGACGCCCAGCACCACCTCGCCCTTCGCGGTGGCGCGCCGTTCCGGCGGGGTCAGCGTTGCCCCGACCATCAGTTCGGCCATCGCGCGCGCCGTCGTCTGGCGCGGAACGCAGGTCGCCACCACCTTGCCGCGGCGCAGGATCGTCGCGGCGTCGCACAGCGCGCGGATCTCCTCGAGCTTGTGGCTGATGTAAAGGATCGCGGTGCCCTCGGAGGACAACTGCCTGAGCGTCCTGAACAGGATCTCCACCTCCTGCGGCGTCAGGACCGAGGTCGGCTCGTCCATGATCAGAAGCTTCGGCTCCTGCAGCAGGCAGCGGATGATCTCGACCCGCTGACGCTCGCCGGCCGAAAGGTCGCCGACCCGTCGCGCCGGATCGAGCGGCAACCCGTATTCCTCGCTGACCGCCCGGATGCGCGCGGCCAGTTCGCGCATCACCGGCGGGTTTTCCATGCCGAGGGCGACGTTTTCGGCGACGTTCAACGCCTCGAACAGGCTGAAATGCTGGAATACCATGGCCACGCCGGCCTGGCGCGCCTCGCGCGGTGCGACCGGCGCGAAAGGCCGGCCGCGAAAGCGCATCTGCCCGCTGTCGGGTTTCACCAGCCCGTAGATCATCTTGACCAGCGTCGACTTGCCCGCACCGTTCTCGCCCAGCAGGGCGTGAACCTCGCCCTCGGCGATGGCAAAGCTGACATCCTCATTGGCCTTGACGCCGGGATAGCTCTTGGAGATTGCCTCGACGGCCAGCAGCACCTGATCGCTCATCCCGCGCGCTCCTCATGGTTTCGGCCAGCGGCCCCGGGTTTCATCAGGGCCGCGGCGACGCCAATGGCAATCGCCTGCGGGTGTTTTCCAAGGGACGGATCGCCGATCGGGCAGCGGATGCGCGAAATCTGGGCATCCGCATGGCCGAGGGCCGCCAGCCGCGACCGGAACCGCGCCCATTTCGTCGCCGATCCGATCAGGCCGAGCGCGGCAAAACCATGCCCCAGCAGCCGGTGGCACAACTCAAGGTCAAGCGCATGCGAAAACGTCAGCACCAGATGCTCGGCCGATCGCGGCGCCCCGGCCACCAGATCGCCGGGACCCTCGGCGATGCGCTGCACCACGCCCGCCGGCAGCACAGGAAAGCGCGCGGCATCGGTGTCGATCCAGACCAGCCGCAGGCCGGGCAGCGGCGCCAGCACCGAGACCAGCGCCCGCCCGACATGGCCCGCCCCCCAGATCCAGATCTCGCGCCCGGGCGCGCAGACCGGCTCGACCATCCAGCCCTGCACCACGCCCGGCCCGGGGCGAAAGCCCTGATCGCGCGCCCGCGCCAATATCCGTGCCACCGCCAGCGGCATCGCGCCGGCCTTGCCGGGCAGGGGCCTCGCGACGACGGTCGCGCCGGCGATCCCGGCCAGCCGTGCCGCATCCCAGACCTCCGACAGCACCGTCACCGCCCCGCCGCAACACTGGTTCAGTGCCGGGCCCAGTGCCATCCGCTCGGCCCGGTCCGCCCCGCCCGCCGCCAGCAGCGCCCGGCCGGCCTG